>CAZJPT010000070.1:0-5452 GCA_964547835.1 uncultured Desulfovibrio sp. | reverse complement strand
GCGACGAGGAGGCCCATTGCATGGACGAGGATTTCCTGCGAGCCCTGGAATACGGCATGCCGCCGGCTGCAGGCGAAGGCATCGGCATCGACCGTCTGGTTATGCTGCTCACGGACAGCGCCAGCATCCGCGAGGTCATTCTCTTTCCGCTGCTGAGACCCGAAGTCTAGCCGGCAGCCTGTTCTTCCGAGAGGAACGTCTTTGAGCTTCGCATCCTTTGTCGCCAAACGCTACCTGTTCTCAAGGCGCAAGCAGGCCTTTATCTATGTAATCTCCCTCATGTCCATCCTGGGAGTCGCCCTGGGGGTCGCGGCACTTGTTGTGGTGCTCGGCGTGTACAACGGTCTGACTACAGACATGCGGGACAAAATCCTGGGAGCCAACGCACACGGCGTTGTTCTCGGCTCTCTGCCTGATTCCTTTGCTCTTGAGCCCGACATCACTGACGTCATTATGGCGACGCCCGGCGTCACCGGTGCCACCCCGTTCATCTACAGCGAGGTGATGCTGTCCGCCGGCACGGGCGTCAAAGGGCTGATTCTGCGCGGGATCGATCCCGTTGGTGCGCCGGATGTTGTGACCATGCTGGGCGCCATGCACTCCGGCGGTCTGGATGGTCTGAAGGAGGGAACGCCTCCGGGCATAATCCTGGGCTATGAGCTTGCCAGACGACTGAGTCTGCAGACGGGCTCGCGCATCAACCTGCTCTCTCCGTCCGGTGAGCGCACGGCAGCCGGCTTTCAGCCGCGCATCCGCCCCTTTAAAATATCCGGTATTTTCAAAACCGGCATGTACGAATACGATTCGTCCCTGGCCTTTGTCTCCCTGGACGCCTGCCGTGATCTTCTGGGCACAGATTCGTCGTATCTCACCGGCATAGAAATTACAGTCAGAAATCTTTTTGATGCCGACAAGGTGACCACGGCCCTCAACGAGCGTCTGGGCTACCGCTTCCATGCACGCAGCTGGATGGACATGAACGCCAATCTCTTTGCAGCCCTCAAGCTGGAGAAGATAGGCATGTTCATCCTCCTTGCCATGGTGGTCCTCATCGGGTCCTTCTCCATTGTGGCCACTCTGGTCATGCTCGTCATGGAGAAAACCCGGGATATCGCCGTCATGATGAGCATGGGCGCCACCCGTTCCATGGTGCGGCGCATCTTCATGATCCAGGGGCTGCTCATAGGCATTGTGGGAACGGCCTTTGGCAATATGCTTGGTCTCACAGTCGGCTATCTGCTGAAAAAGTACCAGTTCATCAAGCTTCCTGAAAACGTGTACTCCCTGGATCATCTGCCCATCATCATTACCGGCACGGACGTGGCCATTATCAGCGCCTCGGCCCTGCTGCTCTGCTTCTTCGCCACCATCTACCCGGCGCGCCAGGCCTCCCGCCTCAAGCCAGCCGAGGCCCTGAGGTACGAATGAGCGCTTTGTACACCTTCAACAACGTCACCAAAACTTTTGACGAAGGCGGCCGCACCCTGGAGATACTCAGAGGCATCAACATCTCCATCGAGCAGGGAGAGCGTCTGGCCATTGTGGGAGCGTCGGGCTCAGGCAAGAGTACCCTCTTGCATCTTATGTGTGCGCTTGATACTCCTACATCCGGGTCAGTCCTCTTCAGAGGCCGCGACATCTCCACTTTGTCCCCGGACGAGCAGGCGTCCTTCCGCAACAGTACCTGCGGTTTTGTTTTTCAATTTCATCACCTGCTGGCCGAGTTCTCCGCCGAGGAAAATGTGGCCATGCCCGCCATCATCGCCGGTCGTTCTCCGACTGACGTCCTTGGCGAGGCCAGGAACATGCTCGACCGCGTCGGCCTGGGTGACAAATGCCGCAGCAGGGTTAACAATCTCTCCGGTGGCGAGCGTCAGCGCGTGGCCATAGCCCGCGCTGTCTTCATGCGTCCCGAGGTCCTCCTCGCCGACGAACCCACCGGAAATCTGGACGAGCGGACAGGCGCCCAGGTCATTGACCTGCTCAAGGAACTCAATCACGAACTGGGCACGACCCTGGTCGTGGTGACCCATAACGCCGAACTGGCCGCCGGCATGGACCGCGGCCTCGAATTGCGCACAGGGAACCTTTATGACAAAACTTTCGCGTAGCAGCCGTTTCTCGATATGGATGGCATTCCTTCTTCTGCTGGGGCTCTTTGTCCCCCAACAGGTCAGAGCGGACGAAAATACCGTCCTGGTCCTTCCCTTCGGCATTCAGGCCGGACCTGAAATACCCGACGCCAAGGACATGGTTCCCCAGCGCATCATAGACAGACTCAGGGCCCAGGGCATGAGGACAGTTCCCATGGAACGGGCCAGGGGCCTGCTGCAAAATGCCAACCTGACTACAATCAATCTTGCCATTGCTCAGCAGCTCGGTCTCCAGGCCGGCGCCGATCTGGTCATTTATGGAAAGTTCGTGCAGCAGGGTGACGGCTTTGACATGGAGACCATGCTTGTTCCAGTCGGTCATGATGCGCGTCCGGTTCCAGCGCGTTTCTCGCGTCAGAACCTGTCTGAGCTCGACGATGCTGCTGGTCAGCTGGCCTCGCGTGCTTCTGCTGCACTGCGGCCTGCGGTCCCGGAACCCGAAATCGCCCCGGTTCCCGAGGTGACGCCAGGTGTCGAGCCCGCCACAGTCGCAGAGCCTGTGCGCTCGGCTTCTGATGCGCTGGTGCCCATGCGCACCTCTGGCACTGGCATTTCCGATGTGCAGGTGCGCGGCCTGAGAAACATCGAGCGCGACGTCATCCTCATGCGCATGACCATCCGCAGGGGTGACACACCAGACGCTGCCGCCATCAACGAAGAAGTGAAGCGCCTGTGGGAAATGGGCTACTTCACCGACGTGCAGGCCCACATGGAGGGCAGTGTCCTGGTCTTTGACGTTGTCGAGAAGCCGCGCATAGAGTCCATTGTCATTGAGGGCACGGATGAAGTCGACAAAGAGGACATCGAGACGGCCATGATGACGCGCACGGGCAACGTGCTCAACGAGCAGACTCTGGCTGAGGATCTGCAGCGCATCAAGGAAATCTACAGCAAGGAAGGCTATTATCTCGCCAGGGCTACCTATCGCATTCAGCAGACCGCAGACGCCCGCAGTGCCATTCTTGTCATCACCATCACCGAGGGGAAAAAACTCTACATCACTGAGGTGAAGGTAGACGGCCTCAAGGAAATGAAGCAGAGCGACATGGAAAAATACCTGGCTCTGCGCGAGCGCAACATCCTCTCCTGGGTCACCGGTACCGGCGTCCTCAAAGAAGAGTATCTCGAGCGCGACACCAACGCCATCGCCGCCTACGGACTCACCCAGGGCTATGTGGACATACAGGTCGGTGCTCCTGAGGTGACTTACGAGAATGACGGCATACACGTCATCTTCCCTGTCAACGAGGGACCGCGCTACTATGTCAAGGAAGTCGGCTTTGCCGGTGACCTGCTTGACAGCGAAGAAATCATGCTCACCAAGGTGGAGATGCCCACCTGGCGCGATGAAAATAAATACTTCAACGTAAGCATCATGCAGGACGACGCCAAAGCCCTGCAGAACTATTACAATGACAAGGGCTATGCCTACGCCGAGGTTGACACCCGGGTGGTGAAGAACGAGGATGAGGAAAACACCGTCAACGTTGTCTATGTCATCAACAAAAATCAGAAGGTCTATATTCGCAGGCTCCTGGTTGAGGGCAACGAAAAAACCCGTGACAACGTCATCCTGCGTGAAATGCGTCTTGGTGACGGCGATCAGTACGACGGAGCCAGGCTGCGCCGGTCCATGGAACGTCTCACCCGCCTGCGCTATTTCGACAACGTGGACTCGGAACTTGTGCCTACCGAGTCAGCCGACATGGTTGATCTCAAGGTCAAAGTCAAGGAAGGCAACACTGGCGCCCTTATGGCCGGTGTCGGTTACTCCACGTATTTCGATGTAGGCGTCAGCGCCAGCATCATGGAGCGCAACCTCTTTGGTCGTGGTTACAACCTGGCTCTGAGCGGCTTCTTCTCCTGGCGGCGCACCTCGGGCACGCTCACCTTCGCCAACCCGCGCATCTACGACACCAACCTGGCTTTCGGCAACGATCTCTACTATCTGCACGATTACTGGGACAGCTTCACCCGTGACACTATTGGTGACACCATCCGGTTATCCTATCCCATTGGCGAGTATACCTCTGTCGGCATAAGCTACCGTCTCGAGCGATACGAGATCTATGATGTGTCACGCACAGCTTCGCCCTATATCACCGACTACAAGGGTATAAACTGGACCAGTGCCGTAGGCGCCCGTATTGTGCGCGATACCACGGACAAACGCGATCGCCCCACCAAGGGCACCATCTTCAGGCTTTCCGGCGAATGGGGCGGCGGCGGCCTTGGCGGTACGGACAACTTTGTCAAGGTCATCGCCGACTGGCAGGGCTTCCATACCATTAAGCACAACCACACCCTGCATCTGCGCGCCCGCGCCGGTGCCATCTTCCAGAACACGGACTCCAGAATTCCGGTGTTTGAGCGCTTCTATGTAGGTGGCATGGACACGGTTCGCGGCTACTCCTATACGGACGCCTCGCCGCGTTCGAGAGAACCGCGCTACGATAATGACGTTATTGGTGGCGATCGCATGGGTGTCGCTAACTTTGAATACGTCTGGACCTTCCAGGAAGACATGGGACTGGCCATCGTGCCCTTCTTCGATATTGGCTTCAACTACAGCTCGGACGACGGCGGCGAGCTGCAGATGGACTTCGATAAGAACTGGGTATACTCGTGCGGTCTGGAACTGCGCTGGCGCTCACCCATGGGTGATCTGCGCATCGCATACGGCTTCCCGCTCAAGGAAGACTTTGACGGCGAAGTCGAATCTGGTCGCCTCGAATTCAGCATGGGGCAGTTCTTCTAATCGACAAGGCCCTCACCTTACTGCATAAATATCAAGAGGATCCCTGCGGTAAACACCCGCCCGGGATCCTCTTTTTCGCGTCTTATCCTGTGGCCATGCCAGGGCTTTGCCTTGAGATGCCTGTAGAGGTTTCAAAATAAGATGATATATTAGGGCTCTACGGGTATTGATGCGGGAGGCCAGAGTTCCGACACTTAGGATGAATATCCAAGTATATGATTTTATCTCTATTTTCAATATCTATGGTAATTTTATTCACTACGGATACCCTTGACATCTAAAACGAATTCAGCAATATTGATATCAGTCATTGTTTCCTCTCTTGTTTTTGGTTTGCCTGTTGTAACACTAGAGAAAGTACAATGACTCTTCCAGTTTTTTATGGGAAGATTCTGCAAAAATGAGATGAAAGAGAACTGATCCCATGAAGCGTGAAGCATGATAATTGGCAAACCTGGCATATACAATTACCTGAAGGATGTCTGGATATTCTTGTGATTTCAGCATGTTGAATGTAAATGCACAGATTTGTTCACCCCCA
>CAZJPT010000069.1:0-8273 GCA_964547835.1 uncultured Desulfovibrio sp. | reverse complement strand
GCGGTTTTCTACTAGTTCAAAATTTTGAACCTTCAAAAAACTTGGAAATAGGTGTGACTGAAAGACAGCACGGCAATCTTTTTTTTCTCTCCATGGATTGTCCCCTTGTTGACTCTGAGAGGACGTCTCAAAACGCACAAGATTATACATAAAAGCACTATGTTAAGATGGTGTATCCAGAGTTTTGAGATCTCCTCTGAATGGGGACGGCGCAGGCTCGAATATCCTGGAGAGCAGGCGTCGTCATCAGCTTTTTTGCGTTTTTTTGTATCCAGTGCAAGCCTTTTGCAAACACAGATCCACCTGACAGGACGCGACGACAGTTTTAGTAACAATCAGACAGGTGCAAAATATTTCAGGGCATCTCCTGTAGTTGCAGGGATGCCCTGAAGAAAATCTGTGCTGTCAAATCTGTGCTGTCCGAATCAGAGACAGCGATCCGGCAATTTGCCCTACGGATTGAAAGGCCACACCGTGGGGATGATGAGCATGGAGAGCGTGAGGGCAACTATCTGCCACACGAAGCCATAGCGGATGTAGTCGAAGAAGGTATAGTTGCCTGGAGCGAGCACCAGGGTATTGGACGGAGTGGCGATGGGCGTCATGAAACAGGCGGCGGCGTTCATGGCTATGCCCATGACAAAGGGCAGGGGACTGAGGCCGGCACCCAGGGCGATGGGGATGACAAGGGGCACCATAATGGCTGTAGTGGCCGTATTGGACATGACGTTCGTTAGCACGGCAGTGGCCAGCATGAGCGCAGCAAAGAGCATATAGGGGTCACTGGCGTAGGCGACGACCATGTTCGCAATCAGTGTGGCGGCACCGGACTTGTTCATGGCAAAGCTCATGGAGAGCATGCCGGCAAACAGCCAGACCGTGGTCCAGTCGATGGCTCTTTGTGCCTGATGTATGGTCATGCAGCGGGTTATGACACAGAGCATGGCGCCAAGCATGGCAGCTGATGTCAGAGGCACCAGGCCGGTGGCCATGGCGACGATGACAAAAAAGTAGATACCGCCGGAAATCCACATTTTGATGCCGGCGTCAGGAATCTTGTCCATGGCCACGTCAGCAACGTCTTCACGCGCAGGCGGCACGAGCCATTTGTTGAAAACAGCGAACATGATGATGGCGACAACACTGAGCGGGATGCCGTACCAGGCGAATTCGAAGAAACCAAACACCCCGTATTCCGGAGCCATTTTTGCGAGAATACCGTTGGCAACCATGGAGGGGGCCTGACCCACAAGGGAAATACAGCCACCGAAGCTGGCAGCGTAGGCTGTTGGCAGCAGCAGTCTCGACGGAGAAAGGTGTGCATGACGTGCGATGGAGATAATCATCGGCAGGGTGATGGCCGTGACGCCGGCGTTGTTAAGGAAGGCCGACATGGCAGAGATGATAATCAGCGAAGCGACAAGGATCATGGTCTCGCTGTGACCGGCCTTCGCAATGACGTACATAGCCACGCGCTGCGCAAAACCCGTGAGGAATGTTGCCTCACCGAGAATGAACAGGCCAATAATCGTCAGGATGGACGTATCCCCGAAACTCACCCATGCCTCCTGCACGGTGATGACGCCGGTAGTTGAGAGCACGACAGGGACGAGCATTGAGGTGACGGCCAGTGGAAGCCATTCAGTGAAGAAAAACACCGCAGCAATGACCAGGGTCCCCAGAGTGATGTAGACGTGTGTCATGTTGACGTTCTGCATGGCTGGGGCTGCGCCATCCGCGGCATGGGCGAGAACTGGGACACTCATGAAAAGTGCGCCCGCGACGATCATCCAGAAGGCATTTTTCATAATTCCTCTCTTTATAAAACTAAAATAAAGACTCTGCTAATTCTCTCGACTCTGACATAAATTCACATCAGCATTTTCTATGTCAGAACAATGCAGGATGGTTATAACGCATTGCAATGTATTATATGTCTTCAGCTGTACGTATAAGTCATTTTTAAAAACACAGAGTAATGCACGTTACTAGGATGAAATAGAGAATAATCTTTCTGAAAAGTTCCTGGTTACATTTCCTGTTGACGTAATTACCCACCCATGCACCCAGAAGAATCATGGGAATAGCTGGAAGAATCTGCAGAATTATATCAGCGGTCAGGAGATCAATGTACATGTAGGAGACAGTCTTGTAGATATTTGTCAGGAAAAACAGAAAGATCGTCGTTCCCACAAACACACGCCTGTCACGTGCAGCCGTCACAAGATAAAGCGACCAGACCACACCGCCGGCATGGGCCAGCACTGTGGCCAGACCGCCGAGGAAGCCATAGAAATAGGCCCCTGAATGCCGCTGCGCCTGCGCATCATGATGCGTGAGGAAGTTGCACGCTTTTTTCAGCAGTTTCGTTGCCGGGAAGTCAGCCCATAGTTTGTCCAGCGTGTAGGTTATGCCGAAAATGCCTACGCAGACGCGGAATATGTCCCCAGGAATCATGGGAAGCAGGTAGATGCCGAGCAGCAGACCGGGAATGATGGCTGCGAGAAGGCGTGTCAGTTCAGAGCGCGACAGCCATTGCCTCCAGTAGTAACGAAGACCAAGAATGTCGGAGACCAGCATCATGGGTGCGGCTATGGCCAGGGCCGTTTTGGCAGAAAAACCCAAGGCCAGGGTTGGCAGAAGAAAGATGCCCGAGCCGACGCCAACACCTGTCTTGATGACGCCTGAGCAAAACCCAGCCAGACAGAGCACCATGATGTTTGTTAGTGACATTTTTCTGTCCTGGTAATGCAAAGTGTTGAGTGGAAAAGAAATAACGCTATACTATTTGTATGTACAGAAGCATTTTACACATATTTCTAAGCGTAAAGTAAAGATACCTCTTGTGCAGAGGAATGCTCAAACAGGCTATATTTGATATGAACTCAGGTAATATATAGGATTTTTATCTGGACGATGAGTGTTGCATGGTATATCTTCCTGCTGTTACAAAGCAAATAGCATGCCATGTTCATTTTTTAACATAATGTTTTGTAACAACTAAATCTTTGCAATTTACCCTTTTCAGCAGACAGTGACTTATGGCAAATTTGTCTGTAATCAATTCAAGAATGCCCGTATTTGGGCAGGAGGGGAAAGGCCATGTCAGGAAGTTCCTCCTCAGCAGCCGGAATTATTCGGGAACTGGCGCGACTTGCCTTGGTAGAGCTGGATCGTTCAACACTTTTTTCTGTAGTTTCGAGGGAATTGCGAGCAAGATTCCACTACGATCGTTTTAGTATCTTCCTGTTTGACGCAGAAAGGGAGTTTCTGAACGCTTTTGCCGATGCCGACGGTCGCGTGGTGGAAATGTTCTCCAATACTCGTGTGGCGCAGAACACCATTGCCTGGGAGGCTATTCAGAGTCGCAAGCCCGTGGTTATCACCGATTTGTCGAGCTGGACGTCTGGCGGCGCAGCCTCCCTTGCTTCGGTAGGCTTGAAGGCAACTGTTGCGGTACCCATGATTCTCAAGAACGAAGTCATCGGAACGCTGCACATGTCCTTTGCAGAACAGCCGGACAATATTTTTGAAGTTCTCGATTTCTTTGAGTACTTTACGCCCCTGCTCACCCCGTTTCTCTTTGTCGTCCTGTCAGACGAAAGCCTTGCCTTCAGCAAATCTACGCGTCGCGGGGCTGTTAATTCTTTTGCAGATCCGATACTTGATAAGAATTCCCCAATCAACGAAAGCCTTCTTGACACTGAGGACATGTCCCAGGTCATGCGGCTGGTGAAAAAAACGGCCAAGCTCGAGGTGCCTGTTCTCATCACAGGCGAGACAGGAACTGGCAAGAGCATGATGGCCCGCTGGATTCACGCGCATTCACTGCGCCGCAGCCAGAATTTCGTCAAAGTTAACTGCCCGTCGCTCTCTCCGTCGCTTTTCGAGAGCGAAATGTTCGGCCATGCCAAGGGGGCTTTCACTGGCGCCTACAGCAAACGCATGGGGCGCATCGAGCTTGCGCAGAACGGCACGCTCTTTCTTGACGAAATTGGCGATCTCTGTCCCGAGATGCAGAGCAAACTGCTCCAGGTTCTTGAGGACAGCTGCTTTGAGCGTGTTGGCGAATCGCATTCCTTTGGCGTGGACGTTCGCTTCATTTCCGCTACCAATATCAACCTGGACAGGGCTCTGGACGAGGGGAGGCTGCGCAGGGATCTGTTTTTCCGCCTGTCCACCGTCATCGTGCGCATGCCGCCCCTGCGCGAGCGTGTACACGACATTCCCCTGCTGATGGAATACTTTGTGAATGAGTATGCACAGCAGTGGAATCTGCACAAGCCACGCCTCAGCAAGAGTGTCATGAAAGTTCTGGGGGCGCATGTCTGGCCAGGCAACATCAGGGAGCTGCGCAACGTAGCCAGCCGTCTGGTTATCCGCTCTCTGGACAGCAATATCACTCCAGGCTACGCGGAAAGCGTTCTTGAGGAATGGGGTTGCGATGGCAGGGCGGGCGCACATCAGACGTGTACCCTCGAAAAGGATGGCCTGTGTCCCATGGAAGCCAGAAAGGACAACTCCGCCGCGCAGAGTGCCGCGCCTGCCTGTCTTCGTCTCGAGGACGCCATGCGTGAGCATATTGAGCGGATTATAAAATTGACGGGCGGACGGATTTCCGGACCACGTGGAGCAGCAGCGCTGTTGGGGATTCCCAGGAGCACACTGCAGTACCGAATGCGCAAGCTTGGCATCAGTCAGACGTATGGAGTGTAATTTGTTCTTCTTTTCACAAGACTACTGTCTGCACAGACATGCGTCACAATGTTGAGACGATCTTTATTTTATGTAGCATATTCAAGTAGTTATACTGTATTGCGAGGTGCTCTTGGGGGTGCGCCCGGGAAGAAAATTCTTGACAGTCTTGTATAAAACATAATAGACAAAAATAAAAATTCACAAAAGAAGTCACAGTTTTAGGGCGGCACAGTGCCTGCCCGTCAGAATAACTAATGAGGGAGGTTTTATGAAATCCGTGCTTCGTATCCTCATGGTTCTCGGGATTTTCGTGTGCATGGCCGGACCAGCGCAGGCGGCCGACTACCCGAGTAAGCCCGTCAACATGATTATGGCATTTTCGGCCGGTGGTTCGAGTGACGTGCAGGCACGCATCATGCAGAAGTACTGGAACAAGTACTGCGATCAACCCTGGGTTTTCGTCTACAAACCAGGTGCCGGCGGTATCATCGGTTTCACCGAAATTGCCCGTGCCCGTAAAGACGGCTACAACATCGGCGGCCTGAACATGCCCCACATTCTGCTCCAGAATCTGGCGCAGAATGCCCAGTTCGACCCTGTCAAAAGCTATGAGTTCATCTGCCAGGTGGTGAACGATCCGCAGTGTGTGACTGTGCTCAAGAGCAGCCCGTACAAGACCCTGGATCAACTCCTTGATCATGCCCGTAAAAACCCTGGCAAAATGACTGTCGGCATGAGCGGCCCGCTCTCCGGGCATCACCTGATGTTCCTGGACTTTTGTAAGAAGTTCCCGGACATCAAGCTTGTTCCTGTTTTCTACAAAGGCGCTGCCGAGCAGAACGCCGCTCTCCTTGGCGGCGAAGTCGATCTGATGTTTGGCAACCTCAACGACGTGATGCGCTCCATTGACGAATTTACGGTCCTTTCCCTGGCCGCAGAGCATCGCAATGACTTTTTGCCCGACGTTCCTACCATGAAGGAACTCGGCTATGACATGGTCTCCGATATCCGTCGTTACTTTGCCGCTCCCGCCGGCACCGGTGCAAAGGAGATGGCCTATCTGCGTGATATTTTCCGCAAGATTTGTCAGGATCCCGACTACCTCGCTGATATGAAGAAAGCCGGGCAGCCTGAGGAATATCTTGATGGTCCTGACTGCGTCGCCTATGTGAAGGCTCAGTATGAGCAGGCTACCAGGATGCTGACTGAGGCAGGTCTTATCAAGAAGTAGCAAAGTGGAAATGGCGCGTCCCGTCGTAATGGTCGCATTATGACGGGACATCAGGTTCTCGTTTTTCACACGGGATAGTCCGACATGAGTGAATTTTTGCTGCCAGCGGTATTAAATCTTTTTGATCCGCTGAATATTTTTCTCATGATTGCCGGCCTGACCGGCGGCATTATTATTGGTGCACTGCCTGGCCTGACTGCCACCATGGGGGTGGCGCTCATGGTGCCTGTCACGTTCGCCATGAATCCGACCAGTGGTCTTGTCATGCTCGGCGCCATTTACGCCGGCGGTATCTATGGCGGCGCCAACTCCGCCATCCTCATCTGCACGCCTGGCACCCCTTCGTCTGTGGCCTCGACCTTTGACGGCTGGCCCTTGTGTCAGAAGGGCCGGGCTGACGAAGCGCTCTACACCTCGCTTATGGGTTCCGCCTTCGGCGGATTCGTGGGCAACATCTTTCTGCTCTTCCTGGCGGCATCGCTGGCCAGATGGGCGCTCAGCTTCGGCGGTCCGGAGACCTTCTGGCTGTGCCTTTTTGGCCTGTCCACCATCGCCGTCATGAGCGCCGACAATATGGGCAAGGGCCTTGTCTCCGGTGCCATAGGTATACTGGTGTCCACTGTGGGCATTGATCCCAATGTGGGCGTGCCGCGCTTTACCTTCGGCAGTTACGAGCTCGTGCAGGGCGTGGCTGTCATTCCCTGCATGATTGGCCTTTTTTCCTTCTCTCAAGTGCTCTACCTCATTGGCTCCCATCGCCAGTACATTGCTGACTATAACCCGCGCAAGGGCATGTGGGGCCGGGTGGCAAAATACCTGGTCACCAGGTGCAAAACCGTTCTGCTCCGTTCCTCCATTATCGGCACCCTGGTGGGCATGCTTCCTGGCGCCGGTGGCGAAATTGCCTCCATCATCAGTTACAATGAGTCCAAGCGCTGGGACAAGGAGCCGTCCCGCTACGGCAAGGGCTGCATTGAGGGCGTCGTCGCTTCCGAAACAGCCAATAACGCAGTTATCGGTGGCTCTCTTATTCCCATGCTTACGCTGGGTATTCCGGGCAGCGCCGTGGCAGCAGTTATTCTTGGCGCGCTGCTGGCGCACGGCATCCAGCCCGGCTTCAAAATATTCACGGTTACCGGTGAGCTGGCCTACACCTTCATCATGTCCCAGTTTGTGGTCAACCTCCTCATGCTTCCTGTAGGCTATGTGCTGTGCAAGTGCATGGCCCGCCTGCTCAACCTGGAGCTGAGGGTCATCGCCATCTCCATTGTCGTGCTTTCCTACATCGGTGCCTACTCCATCAGTAACAGCATGGTCGACCTGTGGGTCGTTATTGTTTTCGGTCTCGTTGGCTTCTTTGGAGGCCGGGTTGGCTGGGATACCGGCGCCATGGCGCTGGGCATCATTCTTGGTCCCATGATCGAGTCCGCCCTGGGGGCCTGCGTGCAGCTGGCTGTGGCCATAGATGGCGGCCTTTTTGCCGTCATGACTGGCGGTGTCATTAACAAGGTCATCATCTTCTGCCTCATTCTTTCCCTGATGACGCCCTTCTACCTGAATGCCAAGAAGCGTCGTAATGAAAAGGCTGCCAAGGAGAAAGGCAATGCGTAAGAGTGCTGAAGATATCTGGGCTGGCGTCGGTTTTCTGGCGGTGGCCGCTGCCTTCGGCGTGCAGTACGGTGACGCACAGGGCGTGAGTCGCGTTTTTCCCGAAGCGCTCATCGCCTTCATCACTGCCGGCGGCGTGTACTTTGTTCTCAAGGGATTGTGGCGCCGGCGCGCCGAGCGCCGCGCAAACGAGCCTGCGCCAGCCGGGGAGCATACGGCCTGGAGACGCGTGGCGATCATTACCGTGCTGGGCGTCATTTACGCCCTGCTTGTGACAACACTGGGCTTCTATACAGCCACTGTGCTCTTCCTTATTGTGGCATCTGTCATGCTTGACGATCCCGGCAGGCCCA
Source organism: uncultured Desulfovibrio sp. (assembly GCA_964547835.1). Lineage (GTDB taxonomy): Bacteria > Desulfobacterota > Desulfovibrionia > Desulfovibrionales > Desulfovibrionaceae > Desulfovibrio. The sequence continues at coordinate 383 of CAZJPT010000069.1, read as the reverse complement.
TGGCGAAAAAAATACTGTCCGGTGTGGTGCTGGCTGTGCTGCTTTCCACCTTCATCTGGTTTGTGTTCACTAAGTTGCTCCTGGTGCCCACTCCAGAGGGCATTCTCTTCTGACGTACTGGTCACGCTCCAGGTTTCGCCATGTTCGGAGTCGGAGTGCGACCGTGTCAGCCGGGCCATGTGGTATTGCAGAAATGTGAAAAAAAGGGTTAACTCGCTGCGAAAGTACCCTTGACAGTCTTGTATAAGATATAATAGGCAATAAGAATAACGTGCCGGCGTCGTGGCGCGACAGTGGTCGGCACATATATCTGGAGGTTGTTATGTCTATACAGTTTGTGGTGCATGAAGACGGCGACAGCGTCGGCGTCGTTACCGTAGAAG
>CAZJPT010000068.1:0-8277 GCA_964547835.1 uncultured Desulfovibrio sp. | reverse complement strand
GCTGCCAGACTCTACCTTGTCACCAGGGATGCAGGCATTGACGCTGATTGTGAGCTGGCCAGCCTGACTGCCGTGCGTGACCACGTGGTCGCCCTGAAGACCCTGCTCGTCAAGCTCGAAGAAGCCCGTGCCAGGGTAAGCGGCATCGAGGACGTGCTGGCCCGCGCCAAGGCAGCAAGAGACGAAATCCTGCCCGTCATGGCTGAGTTGCGCTCGCACTCTGACGCCATGGAACTCATTGTCGACGACAGGGACTGGAGTCTGCCCAAGTATTCCGAGCTGCTCTGGATGCACTAATGTATTGCCGCGCACGATCTCTTGTATCGTGCGAAAACATAGCACTTTGCCCGCAGACAACAAGGCTCACCGGGTATTTTTGGGGGAAGATGCAAGGTGATGTCGTGTTTCTGAAGGCAGAATGCCCTGGCGCGAAAACAAAAGGCCAAAAGCCTGCGTTCAGCGTGCCGGGCGCCCTCCCGGAGAGATCTTTCGGGGGAAAGGGACTCTTCCGGGAGGGCATTTCTTCAGTGTGAAAAAAATCTGCCATCTTTTTTCACACGGATGACCAGAAGTCATTCTTTCGTGATCCGGTTTCTGCTTTGATTGTTTCTCCTTGGATTGGAAAGCAAGGATGCCAAAAAGCATCCTTGCTTTTTGACACCCCAAAAATATACCCTTTCCCCCTCAGAACGACTCAAGGCGCTGCACTGCGCCGGACGCTAAACGAAAAGGAGAAACCATGTCACAAAAAATTCATTTCACCAAGATGCAGGGTTGCGGCAACGACTACGTCTACGTCAACTGCTTCACCGAGCACGTAGGCAATGCTCCGGAGCTTGCCCGCCTGGTCTCTGATCGCCATTTCGGTATAGGCGGCGACGGTCTGGTTACCATTGGTCCCTCCAGCACAGCCGACGTGCGCATGCGTATTTTCAATGCCGACGGCTCTGAGGCCGAAATGTGTGGCAACGCCTCACGCTGCGTGGCCAAGTATGTCTACGACAACGGCCTTGTGCGCGAGCGCGTCATACGTATTGAGACAGGTGCCGGCTTGCGCATTGCCAGGCTGCTCATTGATGGCGGCCAGGTCACAGGTGCCACAGTGGACATGGGCGAGCCCATCCTGGCCCCGGCCAATATCCCTCTGGCCCTTCCTGAGGATTACGATCCCCAGTCCCCCTACATGGCCAGACCGTTTACCGTTAATGGTAAAACCTGGCTTGCCCATGTGGTTTCCATGGGCAATCCGCACAACGTGATCTTTCTTGGCGACGAAGACCCGGCGCTGGAAGACCTGGACCTGACAAAAATTGGTCCCGATTTTGAAAACGACAAGCTCTTCCCGGAGCGTGTCAATACTGAGTTCGTGCGCGTCGAAAACGTGTCGACCGTGTCCATGCGCGTGTGGGAGCGCGGGTCCGGCGAGACGCTTGCCTGCGGCACCGGCGCCTGCGCCACTGCTGTTGCCGCCATATATACCGGCCGCACGGACCGAACCGTAGACGTCCGCCTCAAGGGCGGTACGCTGCGCATAAACTGGAACGCCGATGATAATCACGTGTATATGACCGGTCCGGCAGTGACCGTGTTCGAAGGCGTCATCTCCTACTAGGCTCCCCGCACTGGACGCGGTGAGAACGAAAACAGAGGATTCCCCCCATGGTACAGGTCAATCAGAACTATTTGAGTCTGCAGAAAAACTATCTTTTCACAGAAATTGCGCAGAGGGTGCGCGCCTACAGGGAAGCTCATCCAGATCAGCGCGTTATCAGCCTCGGCATTGGCGATGTGACGAAACCCCTGGTGCCTGCCGTCATCGAGGCGCTGCACGCGGCTGTAAACGATATGGGCGAGAGTGCGGGGTTTCATGGCTACGGACCTGAACAGGGCTACGCCTTCCTGCGTGAGGCAGTGGCGGGCGAGTACGCCCGTCTGGGCGTGACCATTGACGCCGATGAGGTTTTCATAGGTGACGGTGCCAAAAGCGATATTGGCAATTTTCAAGAACTGTTCGCAGCTGACGCGATCATAGCCGTGACGGATCCCGTTTATCCGGTATACGTGGACAGCAACGCCATGTCCGGCCGCGCCGGCAGACCCATGGAGCATGGACGCTTTGACCGTCTGCTCTACCTGCCCTGCACGCGCGAAAACGGCTTTGTGCCTGAGTTTCCGTCCAAAGCGCCGGACGTGCTCTATCTGTGCTCCCCCAACAATCCCACCGGCACAACTCTTGATCGGCAGGCCCTTGGGGCCTGGGTGGATTACGCCCGCGCCAACGGCATGGTCATTCTCTTTGACGCCGCCTATGAGGCCTTTATCAGCGAAAAGGACATTCCGCATTCCATCTACGAGATTGAGGGCGCCAGGGAAGTGGCTGTTGAATTTCGCAGCTATTCCAAGATTGCCGGCTTCACGGGCCTGCGCTGCTCGGCCACCATTGTCCCGACACAGCTGCGCGTAGGTAATGCAGACGGCGGGCAGGTGGATCTGAACAGCCTGTGGCGACGCCGTCAGTGCACCAAGTACAACGGCTGCCCCTATATTGTGCAGAAGGCAGCCCTGGCCGTGCACAGCGAGGCCGGTCGCGCTCAGGTGATGGAGCAGGTCAGAAGCTACATGGCCAACGCCACGGCCATCCGCGAGGCACTCGCCGGACAGGGCTTTGAGGTGTACGGCGGCGTGAATGCTCCCTACATCTGGGTGCGCACGCCAGAGGGCACTTCTTCCTGGGAATTTTTCGATATGCTGCTCAACCAGGCCCGGCTGGTCTGCACTCCAGGCGCCGGATTCGGCGCCAGCGGCGAAGGCTACGTGCGTCTGACCGCTTTCGGCACGCCCGAGGACACGGCCGAGGCCATAGGCAGGCTGCAGACCCTGTAGCAGATTCTCCGTATTACGGGAGGGCCAGGCGGCCCTCCCGGCGGGCGACCGCTGGTCGCTCAAGGTAGTCGCAATATGTGCAGAATTGGTTCCATCAAAAGCCTGGATCCGGTACCGCCCTCAGTTGCCCTGCGCCTGATGATTTCCCAGCAGGAAGGCCACGACAACTCCGGCTTTGCCATGGTCATGAAGGATCTGGACGGGGCATTCAGGCATTATAAAAACTATCCTCTCCTCTCCATGGCCTGTACGACCAGAGGGGTCGGTCTCGTCAACGAGTATATGGAGCAGCAGGGCTTCGTGCAGGTAGGCCAGTGGGTTCCGGAAGTGGATCGGCAGCCTGGGCTGCGTATCGAGGCCATGCCACGCTACGTGTTCCGCAACTATGATTATCCGGAGATTTACCGGTACCGGACGCAGAAGGATCGCGAGGATTTGCTCCTGGACACGCGTCTTGCCCTGCGTCACATGCTTGAGGAGAGCAACGACGGCTTTGTCTATTCCTTCTGGCCCGACGTGCTGACGCTGAAGGAAATAGGCGATCCTGCCGACATCGCCATCTACTTCCGTCTGTGGGATGACGATTCGCGTCTTTTGGCCCGCAACATAGTCGTGCAGTGTCGCCAGAACACCAATTATGCCATTGTGCGCTACGCTGCCCATCCCTTTTTCCTGCAGGGTTTCACTCTGTGCGCCAACGGCGAAAACACCTTCTTCACCAAGAACAAGGAATTCCAGAAATCCCTGCACCGCGGCTACATTGGTTTTGAGTCGGATTCACAGAACTTCCTCTATTCCCTGCACTACGTGCTGCACGAGCTCAAGTGGCCCATCCGTTATTTCAAGCATGTCATTACGCCGCTGCCCTTTGCCGAAATCGAGTCCAGAGCCGATCGTCAGGTCCTCAATCTCATTCGCGAGTCCCTGTCTCACCTGGAAATCAACGGTCCCAACACCATCATCGGCATGCTGCCCGACTCCACCATGATTACCTGTTGTGATTCCAAGAAGCTGCGTCCTGTAGTCATAGCCCGCGACGCGGACATGGTGGCCATAGCCTCCGAGGTGTGCGGCGTCAATGAAATTATGCCCGATCGCGACAGTGCCAGGGATATCTATCCCAACGAACGCGAACTTGTCGAAATCCGCAACGACCTGGAGATCCGCAGATGGAAGCAGTGAACACCCAGGACGTCTCCGCCAACGACCTGCAATGGAAAATAGAGTACAAGCCTGATCAGTGCACTCTGTGCGGCTCCTGTGTGGCAGCCTGCACCTTTGACGCCATACACGTGGACGTGCAGCGCCGCGACATTCCGGTCTGTGTGGATGACTCCCCAAACCCCGTAGTGCGCCACATGGCCCGTCCCGTCATCACGCAGACGAAATCTCTCGAGAATGCCTGCGCTGGCTGCGGCATGTGCGAAAAAATCTGTCCCAACCAGGCCATCCGCCCTGTGCGCAATCCCGATTCCCGGACCACGCTGCTCAAGCGCCATTACGGCCCCATAAAGCGCGGCGGCCGTACCAATCTCAACTGCCAGCGTACCCTGGATGCCATTATCGTAGGCCGCATCTCGCAAATGACTGACCCAGCCCTGGACTCCGAGCGCCATACCTTTGATCTTCGCGCTCCCCTGGGACGCGTCATGGCTGCCAGCAGTCTGCCACTGGTCGTAGATGGCGACAACCTCATTGTCCAGGATCGCACACCTCCTGTGCGCTGGATCTATCCGCTGCTTTTTTCGGACATGTCCATTGGCGCCCTGTCCCCCAGGGCATGGGAAGCCATAGCCCTTGCTGTGGCCTACCTCAATGAAAGATGCGACATACCGGTGCGCATGAGCTCGGGTGAGGGCGGCGTGCCGGCCAGGCTCATGGAGAGCGAGCACTTCAAGTACTTCATCCTGCAGATTGCCTCGGGGCATTTCGGCTGGAACCGCATCGTGCGCGCCATGCCGCGCATGAAGACCGACCCTGCGGCTGTGCTCATCAAGATAGGGCAGGGTGCCAAGCCTGGCGACGGGGGACTTCTGCCTGCAGCCAAGGTTCGCACGCACATTCAGGCCCTGCGCGGTGTTCCCAAGGCCACACTGCACTCGCCGCCCAACCATCAGGGGCTCTATTCCATCGAGGAGTCGGTGCAGAAAATGCATCTCTCCCTGAACGCGGCCTTCGGTTTCCGCGTGCCTGTGGCCATCAAGTGCGCGGCCTCGTCCACCTCGGTGTCCGTGTACAACAATCTTCTGCGCGACCCTTACCGCATCTGCGGCGGCTTTTTCCTGGATGGTATCCAAGGCGGCACTGGCGCGGCCAATGAGGTAAGCATGGATCACACCGGCCACCCGGTCGTCTCCAAGCTGCGCGAGTGCTATCAGGCGGCCGTGGATCAGGGGCTGCAGGGGCAGATCCCCCTGTGGGCCGGCGGCGGCATTGGCATGACCGGCAATGCTGCGGCCGATGCATTCAAGATGATCTGTCTTGGTGCCAACGGCGTCTTTGTCGGCAAGATGCTTATCCAGCTGCTTGGCTGTGTTGGCAACGAGCAGGGGCGCTGCAACAAATGCAACACGGACAAATGTCCTACCGGCATCTGCACCCAGGATCCCCGTCTCATGAAGCGTCTTGACGTGGACAAGGGTGCGCAGGCGGTGGTGGATTACGTCCTGGCCTTTGATGACGAGCTGCGCAAGCTCATGGCGCCTGTAGGCAATTCCTCGCTGCCAGTCGGCCGCTCGGACGCCCTGGTGTCCACGGACAAGGCCGTGGCCGACAAGCTCGGCATACAATACGCGTGCTGACGAAGGGGGCGGTAATCATGCTGACACTTCATACGCTGCACAATAATGTCCGTATGTCCACCCAGGATTTGCTTCTCGCCATTGAGGATGCTGTGGCCAGGGGCGAGACGGATTTCAACATAGACGCCTCGGGGCAGCATGACATAGGCGGCCCGCTCTGGAATGCCGATGGCAGGAAGCTCACCTTTCTCGTGCGCAATCCCGGTCAGCGCGTTGGCTGCATGTGTATGCCCAACACTGAGGTCATTGTCGATGGACCGGCGCCCGCTGACGTGGGCTGGCTTAATGCCGGCGGCCGCATTGTGGTGCGTGGTGACGCTGGCGATACGGCAGGTCACTGTGCTGCCGGCGGCGTCATCTATATCGGCGGTCGCGCGGGCACGCGCTCTGGCTCCCTCATGAAGCACGATCCGCTCTATGAGGCGCCGGAGCTGTGGATCCTCAAGAATACGGGCAGTTTTTCCTTTGAGTTCATGGGCGGCGGCAGGGCCATAGTCTGCGGCTGTGACAGTCAGACGCTGCCATCTGTCCTGGGCGAACGTCCCTGCGTGGGTATGGTGGGCGGCGTTGTCTACGTACGCGGTCCGGTGGCCGGGTTGCCCGAGGATCTGCGGCTCGTGGATATCGACAAGGACGATATCACCTTCCTTGACCGCGGCCTGGATGACTTCCTTGCCGCTGTGCGCCAGCACAAGCGCCGTGCCGAGCTCTCCGTGTGGAAACAGTGGCACAAGATCGTGCCGCTGAGCTTTGATGAGCGGCACAACAATGCTGTCATGTCCGTTGCGGACTACCGCCGCAACGTATGGGTGGCAGGCGGTATTTTTGCCAGTGTTTTTCCTGACAAGGGCGAGTACAACGGGCTTGTCGGGCATGGTCTGTGGCGCCTGCGCGTGCCCTCGTGGGAAAATCATCACAATTGCGCGCCCTGTGAGTTTGCCTGTCCGGCAGGCATTCCTACGCAGCTGCGCTACAATCTCCTGCGTGAAGGCAAGGTGGATGAGGCTGCGCGCCTTATCCTGGATTACACGCCCTTCCCGGGCTGCGTGTGCGGATCCGTATGCCCCAATCCCTGCATGAGCGCCTGCACGCGCGCAGGTATTGACTTCTCTGTACAGATTGGCCCTCTGGGCCTCTTGTCCAAAGATGTGGAGATTGAACCGCCGGCCACGCGCACGGGCAGGACTGTTGCCGTCATCGGCAGCGGTGTGGCAGGTCTTGCCGCTGCCTGGCGGCTGGCACGCAAGGGGCATGAGGTCACTGTCTTCGAGCGCGAGAAGCACGCAGGCGGCAAAATGGAGCAGGTCATCCCCCGCGAGCGTTTGGATCAGCGCCTTTTGAAAAAGGAAATCGACCGCATCGGGAAGATGGGGGTGCACTTTGTCACCGGCCGTGAAGTGACAGCTGCCGCCTTCGAGGACATTCGCTCCCACTTCGATGCCGTTATCGTGGCCACAGGCGGCCACGTGGCCCGCATCTTCAACTGGCCCGGGTGCGAGCGCATCGTGCCGGGCATTGATTTCATGAAGGCTGTGAACGCTGGCAAAAAGCCGCCTGTGGCATCTGAGGTTATTGTCATAGGTTGCGGCAACGCCGGCATGGATGCCGCAGCTGGTGCCTACAAGATGGGGGCGCAAAAGGTAATCTGCATTGACGTGCAGAAACCGGCTGCCTTCCAGAAGGAAATCGATCATATCAAGTCCCTGGGCGGCGAAATCATCTGGCCCGTGATGACAAGGGAAGTGACCGAAAAAGGCATTATTGCCGAGGACGGCCGTTTCATTCCGGGCAGGCAGGTCATCATCACCATAGGCGAGACTCCGGATCTTTCCTTTTTGCCTGGCAATGTGGACAAGTTCCGCGACTGGCTGGCTCCGCAGGCGGATCACAGCATCATGGAGGGCGTTTTTGCCGCCGGCGACGTCATCAAGCCCGGTCTGCTGGTGCACGCCATAGGTTCAGGCAACGAGGCTGCTGACGCTTGCGACGCCTGGCTCAACGGGCGCTCCTACGAGCCTGTGAAAAAGTCTCTGGTGCCGGCGCAGAGTCTGCATACGGCCTATTTTGCCCAATGTGCCAAATCGGCGCTGCCTGCGCCGGAAGCAGACTTCTCCCGCTGTGTCAGCTGCGGCACCTGCCGTGACTGCCACACCTGCGAGACGTCCTGCCCGGAAAAAGCCATAAGCAGGGAAACAACGGACACGGGCTTTGTCTATGTGTCCGATCCTGATCGCTGCATAGGTTGCGGTGTCTGCGCCGGAGTCTGTCCCTGCGGCGTGTGGACCATGCACGACAACGTGCAGCTCGAGCACGGCTAAACAATCACAGGACACTGGCCGGCATGTCTGCGACTGGTGTTCCCGGGGCCCGTTCGCTTCTGCGGACGGGCCCTGGCTTGTCCATCATCCCCTGTATTAAAAAAAGCGGGCATGGCGGCTCTTTTGTCCGGGGCGCGACTGTGGTACATCCCTGTCTTCACAGGAGGTCACATGTCCGATACAGCACAGACACAGACGGAGCTCGAGGTTACGCTCGCCAGTATAGACAAACGCTTCAAGGTTGGTTTCACGCCCCTGTCGTACGGCGGGCACAC
>CAZJPT010000067.1:0-8397 GCA_964547835.1 uncultured Desulfovibrio sp. | reverse complement strand
GCAAGTCCGGATCTGTGCGGGGGGCGTTCAGTAATGGGCGTCCCTACCGCGACAAATTTACAAACTTGACACTAGAAAACAAAGATGCCGTTTTCTTCCACCAGCACAGTGACCTCAAGGCGTACGCCGCACTGACCGGGGTAGTAGAGTCCTGGCTCCACGGTTACGGTCATGCCAGGAGTCAGCACGCCTTCAGCCTTGGTATTCAGGGAAGGCTTTTCGTGCGTGTCCAGCCCTACACCGTGTCCCAGGCTGTGCGTAAAATGCTCTTCCACACCGGCACGCTTGAAGACGTCGCTGGCCAGCCGGGCCACTTCTGCCAGGGGAGCGCCTGGCTCCATGTTGCTGATCACCGTCTCCTGCGCCTCGGCCACCAGGTCTCTGCTGCGGCGGAACAGATCCGAGGGGGAGTTGCCAAACCAGAAAGAGCGCGTCTGATCTGAGCAGTACCCGTCCACGCGGCAGCCCACGTCCAGCAGGACGCCGCTTTCTGCCGTGAGACGGTAGTTCGATGGCTGTGCATGCGGCAGAGCGGCATTGCCGTCAAAAGCCACGATGCTTGGGAAGGCAAGTTCCGAGGCGCCGTTCTCACGGAAATATTTCTCGATGGCCCAGCTGACTTCAGCCTCAGTCATACCCTCGGCAAGAATGGACGGCACCCATGCCAGCATGGCGTGATTGAGGGCAAAGGATTTCTTCATGGCCGCGATTTCGTCCTGATCCTTGCGCAGGCGCAGCCCTTCCACCATGCCGTCACAAGGGCGCAGCGAACAGCGTCCGCCAAGCTGAGTGGCAAAGGCTGCCGTGACGATTTCTGCCTCAAAGCCAAGTTCTCTTTTGCCGGTTTTCAAAAGCGAGGTGATAACTTCGGCCGCATCGCGGCGGTAGAGGACGATATCATCTCTGTTCCAGATGCAGGCTGCAGCCTCGAGGTAGCGCGAGTCAGTGAGCAGGAAGTCCCGACCGCTGCTGGTGATGAGCAAACAGCCTGAGCTTTCGTTGAACTGTGCGTCGTGCAGCTCGAAACCGGACAGATAGTATCTGTTGGTAGGACTGGTAATGAGAAGCGTGTCCACCCTGGATGCGGCCATCATTTCCCTGAGGCGTTCTCTGCGTTGTGCGTATGGCATAGTGCTTTTTCCTCGAAAAGTTGTATCCGTTCAGGGGATGGTGCGTGTCACCTGCGCAAGCTCAGACAAATGCGGTCTGCGCCGGGCAGAAAGCGATGTACTCAGTCCTGCTGACCTGCAGGTTGAATTTGTGGTCCTTTGCCGGCCTGATGCAGGGGGCAACCAAGATGCCTGTTCGATGATTTTTTAGGACCTCGCACGCTATTCCGAACTGAAGTATGTCAGGCCATCGAAATTCGCGCACAATTGAGGCTGGCTCCTGCTACCCCCTGAACGGATACGAAAAAATTTCCCGCAGACAGCATTATCTGTGGGGACGCAGAATGTGTCGTCACAAAGCGGTGCCTGCTTCGCCTGGCGGGGCATGGGCTGCCAGAGAAGCGATAACGGCTTCATTGGCCGGGAGCATGTCAAGCTCGCCAAGCCGGTCGCGGGCAGTCCAGCATAAGCACTGCCCCTCCTGCGGCACGGGTTCTCCGGCAAAGCGTGTCACATGGAAAAAGAGCAGCAGGACGCGCAGCCCTGTGGCGTCGTAGACATGTCTTTTGCGATAAAAAGGCTGGCAGCGTTCCACGCGGACGCCAAGCTCTTCCCAAAGCTCCCTGGCAAGGGCCTGCTCATCCGTCTCTCCCTTCTCCACCTTGCCGCCTGGAAATTCCCAGAAGCCGGCCAGCTCGCGTCCCCGGGGACGCCGACAGCAGAGCACGGCATCGCCGCGCCAGAGAATGCCTACAACCACGCGCAAAAAGCTGCTGTCATCCTCCTGGCTCACAATGCGGCCTCCTTCTCCAGCTCAGCAACAGCCCGCTCCAGTTCGTCCATATCTTCCAGCAGTTTTTCACAGAGACTTTTGAGTTCATTATAGCGGCTGAGCAGAGCAGAGCTGAGCGTCTTGTCTGCATAGGTCGCAGGATCGGCCAGATGCTTCTCAGTTTCCTCCTGCTCTGTCATGGCCGCATCCAGCTCTCTTTCCAGGGTTGCGTACCTGTCTTTCAGCGGTTTGAGCTTCCTGGACAGGGCGTTGCGGGCCTCAGCCTGTTCGCGTTTGAGGCGCTTGAGTTCATCGCGGCTGAGATTGCGGCCCATGGCAGGCGTTTGTTCCCCCGGAGGGGGCGTTACGGCCGGGGAGAGGGGCTGTGCAGGCTGAGCCTGTGCCTGTGCCAGGGGCTGCGCATGGCGGGCCGCATCATAGGCGGCAAAGCTCTCGTGTTCGTGCAGTCCGGTCTCGTCCAGGGACCATATGGTACAGCCAGTCTCCTGCAAAAGCCAGCGGTCGTGGGCCACCATGACCATGGTGCCTTTGTAATGGCGCAGTGCATTGCGCAGGGCCTCGCGTGATTCCAGATCCAAGTGGTTGGTGGGCTCGTCGAGCAGCAGCAGGTTGCAGCGCTTAAGAAAGAGCGAGGCCAGTACCAGGCGGCATTTCTCGCCTCCGGACAGACTTTCCACCTGGCGATCAAAAAAATCCTGTCCCAGCAGAAAGAGGCCGAGCACGCTCATGAGCTCTTCTTCCGTGGTGCGCGAATCAGCCACAGAGCGCATCTGTGCCAGTACCGTGCTGCCAGGGCGCAGTAATTCCATCTGATGCTGGGCATAATAGCCTGCGCGGGCACTGACGCTGCGCTGCAGAAGTCCGCCTGTCTGCGCGAGGCGGCCGGCAAGGATCTTCATCAGCGTGGATTTGCCGCATCCGTTATGGCCTACCAGGGCGATGCGCTGGCCACTGAAGACCGTAAAGTCAAGCGCAGGCCACATGGTCTTGCCGTCGGGAAACTGGAAGGCCAGGTCTATGGCGTGGAAAATCACCTTCTCGGCATGCGGAGGCTCTGGCCAGGAAAACTTCAGCTCCTTGCGCCTGGGTTCCGGTTTGCAGCCCTCCAGTTCCTTTTCCAGTTTCTTTGCCTGCTTGAGTTTGGATCCAGCCTGTCTGGCCTTGGTGGCCTTGTAGCGGAAGCGGTCCACAAAAGCCATTTTGCGGTTGATATCGTCCTGCAGTGCCCTGCGTTCGCGCTCGCGCTGCAGCGCATACTCCTCCTGCAGATGCAGAAACTGACTGTAGTTGGCCTTGCGGAAGATGGGTTTTGAGCCGCCAAGATAGAGCACGTGCGAACTGATGTTGTCCATGAAGACGCGATCATGGGCCACGAAGATCAGGGCGCCCTGAAAGTTTTTGAGAAAATCTTCGAGCCATTCTACGGCGTCTATGTCCAGATGGTTGGTAGGCTCGTCCAGGAGCAGCACGTCAGCGCCTGCGGTCAGCACTCTGGCCAGCTTGGCACGCTCGCGCCAGCCGCCGGACAGTTCGCCCAGAGTGCGCTGCCACTTGTCTTCAGAAAAACCCAGGCCCGAGAGCACGGTCTTTGCACGGTATTCGGGATTATAGCCGAAGCTGCCCTCGAGTTCGCTTTGCTTGTGCATAAGCGCCTTGAGGCGCTCCTCATCGTGGCGGCTGGAGGCTTCCTCCCATTCCTGCCAGAAGTCGCTCCAGTCATGCACCACGTCAAGCACGTAGGTGAGCAGGGGCGTGTGCAGTCCCTCTTCGGTAAAATCCTGCTCAACATAACCGAGACGGCATCCTGCAGGCCGCAGAACGCGTCCCGAGTCGGGCGCCTCCTCGCCGGCTATCAAACGCAGGAGCGTCGATTTTCCCATGCCGTTGGGACCGCAGACGCACAGATGCATGCCGCCCTCAATGTCCAGGGAAAAATTACTGAACAAATCCCTGCCGCCATAAGCCTTCGATATTTCATGCAGTGTAATTTTCATAAAAGCTGCTGGGAACGATTGCCTTCAATGGTTTCCTTCATGCCGTCCGCCAGGCTGCGAACCGGATGGTAGCCCAGCTCGGCGCTGATGCGGGCACTTGTACTGATCCAGCCGCACTGGCGGGATTCACGAAACTTGTCCAGGTTCCAGTTGGGCGCCCTGGAGGCAGGAGCCTTGAAACGGGCGGCAGCAAGACCGAAAAGCGTGCTTAGCACGGCTGTGAAGCCCATAAGCCAGAGGGGGACGGGCACGATGAGTGCCCTTTTCCCCAGCGCAGCACCGGCCGCACGGTAAAAATCCGCCAGCGGCAGAGGATTTCCGTCGTCAAGGTGATAAATTCCGCTGGCCTCCTCCCGGCAGGCCAGTGCCACGGCCTGTGCCACGTCGTCCACGTGCACCACGGATACCGGAAAATCGCGCCCAAGGCCGGGTATGGCTCCTATGCCGCAGGAAAGCCCCCGGTAGACAGGCAGCATGCCCTTGTCCCCGGAGCCGTAGATGATGGGCGGACGGAGAATAACCAGGCGCCTGCCAAGGCAGCTTTTAAGCACCTGTTCCGTGACGAGCTTGGACCAGCCGTAGGCGGAAACGGGACGGGCCGACTCTGTTTCGCATTTGCCGGTGAGGCGGTCGCAGGGGCCGGCTGCTGCCAGGGAGGACACCAGAACGACGCGTTCCGGGCCGGCGTCTCCCAGTGCTTCCAGGGTACTGGCAAGGGACTGGGCAGCACCGCAGTTCGCCACCAGATAGTCGCGCCAGCCGAGGCCGAAAAGCAGAGCGGCCATGTGTATAAGGATGTCGCACCCGCGCAGGGCTTCAGCAACTCCGCTGCCGGTCAGCAAATTGCCCCTGTGCACAATGACTCCGGCAGGCAGGTGATCCACACGTGAGGACTGACGGCAGAGCAGGGAAACCTGTGCTCCTGCGTCAAGAAGCAGAGGCACAACTCTGCTGCCCACGAAACCTGTGCCGCCGGTAAGAAGAACGCGCTTGCCGCGGAGATGATCGGTATTCACAGCAGTTCCTTGCGAAAAAGTCTGTAGCGTTTGGTCAGTCTGCCGCCAAAATCTTCGATGAGATCGTTGACAGCGGTGTTGTCCTCCAGGACCCAGGAGCCTTCCACCCAGCGGAAGTCAGGATCACTTCTGGCCTGCGTCAGCATGTAGTCAAAGAGGAGCAGAGGCAGCCCCAGCAGGCGGAATTTCTCACGTATGCCGAAGAGCATGATGCGGCAGCCCTGACGCCGCTCTTTCATGGTGCGCAGAAAATGCCATGGGACAGACAACCCCAGACGGCCGTTGAGGCGCTTGAGCAGAGGATTGAAATTGGGCAGGGCCACCATGCCGCCGGCAGGCTCCTGGCCGTGGAAAAAGAGGACGAAGTAGCGTGGATTCAGGTAAAGTACCAGTTCCTTGACCAGCTCGCGGCTCTCGTTCGCGGAGAGCGGGGAGAAGCAGAAGTTCCGGGCCCATGACTCACGATAGAGTTCGAGCATCAGGCGCGCGTCGTCAGCCAGCGTCCTGCGGCTGGAGTGCCGGCAGACAAAGTCCCCCCGGCTCCTGATACGCTCGAGCTCCTCTGCCAGATGCGGTGTGAGGACTGCGCTCTCGCGGTAGAGCATGTAGGCGTACAGGTCCTGCTCCTTGCGCAGACAGTATCTGTTAAACATGTCCAGGTAATAGGGCGGCTGCCAGGGCATCATCAGACCGGGCGGTTCAGCGTAGCCGTCTACCAACAGTCCGCAGGTATAGTTTGTAGACGGGTTTAAAGGACCGCGCATAAAGGTCATGCCCCGGCTTTTGAGCCAGTCGGCGCAGGCTCCGAAAAGGGCTATGGTCGCCTCTGTATCCTCGAGGCACTCAAAAAAGCCGAAGGCGCCGCAGCGCTCGCCGGCATAGGCATTGGCCTTGTCGTCTACGATAGCGGCTATCCGGCCAACCGGGACGTCACCTCTGTATGCCAGGAAAAGAGTGCGGCTGGCCGTTTCCCAGAAGGGATGCCTGCCAGGCGTGAGCAGCGCCATGTCATCGCGAACAAGGCTCGGAACCCAGAGCGGGTGGTTCGCGTATACCTTGAAGGGCAGGGTAACAAAGATCTGGAGCTGCGCCGGCGTCAATACCGGGACAACGCGCACGGCCATGACACTGCCCTAGCCCATGTTGAGCGTGCCGCGGAATTCGTCAAGACGCTGAATCCCGTACTTTTCCATAGCGGCAGGCAGCTCTTTGACAATGTGGAAGACCGCGTCCGGACGCATGAAGGAAGCGGTGCCCACCTGGACGGCACTTGCGCCCACGAGCAGGAATTCCAGAACGTCCTCGGCCGTGCAGATGCCGCCGATACCGATGACCGGTATGCTCACAGCGTTGGCAACCTGCCAGACGCAGCGCAGGGCCACAGGCTTGATGCAGGGACCTGAGAGACCGCCTACGATATTGGCCAGACGCGGGCGACGCGTGTGCAGGTCCACGGCCATGCCTACCAGCGTGTTGATGCACGAAATGGCGTCGGCACCAGCGTCCTCCACGCTGCGGGCAATGTCGGCTATGCTGGTCACGTTGGGAGAGAGCTTGACAATAACAGGCTTGTCAGGGGCGTTGTCGCGCACGGCCCTGGTCACGGCTGCAGCCTGCACCGTATCGGCACCGAAGCTGACACCACCCTCGCGCACATTGGGGCAGGAGATATTTATCTCCAGGCCGGCCACGCCCTCGATGGCGTTGAGTTCTGCAGACAGCTGGGCAAATTCGTCCAATGTCGTGGCGTACATGTTGACAATGACGGGCACATCCTTCCAGGGAAGGAGGGGAAGCTTTTGCGTGCGGAAGGCTTCAAGGCCGTCGTTCTGCAGTCCTATGGCGTTGAGCATGCCGCAGGGGGTTTCGGCAATGCGGGGGCAGGGATTGCCCTGGCGCGGTTTGAGGGAGGTGCCCTTGACGACAATGGCGCCCAGGTTCGCCAAATCACCGTACCGGGAAAATTCGTTTCCGTAGCCGAAGGTCCCGGACGCGGTCATAACCGGGTTTTTCAGTATGAGCGTCTGTCTCGGGCCAGCGAGTGTAACGGCAAGTTCGTTGTGTTTCACCAGTCTGTCGGCCGGCCTGGCAGGAGCCTCACCGCGCCGCCTCCGCAAAATGTGTATATGGGAATAATGTGTCAGGAAAGGACGATCTGATCGGCCCAGAAAACAGGACCCTCAGTGCAGCACTGAACGGGCGCGTTGCGGTGACTCGGATCCGGCCAGGCGTCTGTGGTCCTGACCACGCAGCCAAGGCAGCCGCCTGTGCCGCAGCCCATCTTGTTTTCCAGCGAGATCTGCAGCCTGGCACCGTATTCCCTGGCAAAGCCCTGCACAGTCTTCAGAAAGGGGAGGGGACCGCAGGCAAGAACAAGGCCTTTCTGCGCAGCGTATTCCTTGATGCGCTCCTGCAAAGTGTAAACGAAGTTGTCCAGAACGCCGGGAGTGGTCTCGCGCAGGGTGTCTACGGGAATATGTTCATTGATGCTGTCTACAGGATAGCACTCGAGGGGTTCCCTGTGACCGAAGAGCATGGACACATTCCAGGCTTTGGGATGATTAACCACATAGCCGATGAAGGGAACAATCCCCATGCCGCCAGCCAGAAGCAGAGTTGGTGTATCGGGTTCCATGACAAAGCCATTCCCCAGAGGCCCCCAGACACGCACCTTGTCGCGTGGACGAAGACTGGCCATACGCTGTGTGCCGCGCCCGGTCACCTGGAAAAAGCAGATGAGGTGCTGGGGGCGAATCAGGCAGATCCCCAGCGGACGTCCCCAGGGCAGTTCCAGACCAAAGGATTCGGGTCTGATCATGAGGAACTGGCCAGGCTTCCACTCTGTCCATTCCGGCGGAGAAAGTCTGAGTGCAAAAAATCTGTGCACAGGGTCGGCGAGGCCGAAGGGAACAAGATCAAGGACGGTTAGTTCAGTGCTGCTGTTGGGGGTATGGACCATGTGCTTCAACCTCTGCGGCGGAAAATCCTGACCACGACACGGGACAGACAGAAAAAACAGCCGTCGCCTGGGATGGCGAAGGCATTGTCCTGCGTTTCCGTACGGGCAATAAAGAAGTCTGGCAAGCATCTTCTTGCATAAGCTGTGTTTACCACATAACAGAACGGATAGCAAAAAGAAGCGGTGCCTTGCCGGTATGCGGGCGCCACTCGGTTCCTGTTCAATGAGCCCCAAAACCTCTCATGCTATAGAAAGTTGAGACGAAAGGCAGTAGAAGCAAGTGCCCAATTGGGGCTGGTTCCAGCCACCCCCTGAACGGATACGGGACGGGCGTATGCCCAAGATCCACGAAAAGGTCTCGAACTGTTTCCGCAAGCGCGAGCATGCGGAGAGCGTCGGCCTGATACGCAGCTTTCCTGAAGACCCGTTTTTTCGCAGACTGCAAAGCAAGCTATGTCCGGGATGAGTGTTGCCGGCAAGCTGGAACCTTTGCTTTTCAGTGCGTTGTGTGCTAGCCGGTACATCT
>CAZJPT010000066.1:0-8475 GCA_964547835.1 uncultured Desulfovibrio sp. | reverse complement strand
GAGGCAAGACTGGCATGGAGAGTGGAACTACATAATCCACCCCCAGCAGGGTGGCGACCAAAACCAAAACTAATTTTTGAGCAATTCCTAAAGTTCCATTGAGCGTCATCCCTGCCTTGGGATGACGCTTTCTTACATCGCTTTAGAAGACATCTCAAAACCCACAATGCTGTACATAAAAGCATTGTGTTAAGATGGTGTATCCAGAGTTTTGAGATCTCCTCTTAACCAGAATGTTCAAAGCCGCGGTCTCATGTGCTGACTATGCGCAAGCGAGAGGACTGTGGCAAACTCCGGGAAGATGCCGGACATGAGCAGCTCACCGGGGATTTCCGCCAGGCTCTCTGTACTTTTCTGGAGAAGATGGAGGAGGTCTTTACAAGTCTCCATAAACTTCTCGGGCGCACGATGTCCCAAAAAGCCCATCTTCCCCCTTCCAGAGATTTGACGAGAAGAACAACACCGTGCGAGGGAACGCTCCCGGAAGCCGGGAGGACAATCGGATCATCCCGGGCACACACTCGAGGCCTTTGCCAATCCCGGCAAGGTAGTTGACCTGGAACCCCGGGACATTCCGGCTGTTCGGCCTCACAATATATAAACAGCCGTAAACTGACCATGACTGGGCATTTACGGCTGTTTATATTTTCAAAAAGTCATCAAGTCAGGTTTGTTAGCTAGAAAGTATACGCGAAAATCAGCTGTGCCTTCCAGGCATCCTGATACTCATACGTATCACCAGCTCTGCCATTGTGGCTCTTCTTCCAGGTATCATGATCGAAGTTGTTAATCATGTAACCCAGCTCAAGGTTGACCTCAAAGTTCTCGTACATCTCGTATTTGGTAATCAGGTTGAATTCAACCAGACTGTCATTGGTGGTCAAATACAATCCGTTGCTAATAGAGAAGTCGGAGTTGAGGAAACCTATACCGTCCGCCATGTATTTCGCCATGGCAGGAGAGTTGGTGCCCCCCCAGTAGGCTACACGGAAGGTGTGACTCAGATTCTCGATGAAGGTCATGTCCTTGAGTTGTATGCCAATACCCCAGGTGCCGGCGTAGTTCAAGGTCATGTCGTACCAATTGGGATTTGAGCCCCAGCCCCAGTTGTCGTCACCCATCATGGACGTAAAATTGCCCTTGGCTTCAATGGCAGGCAAACGCTCGGAACCATTGCCCGGATCGTCGTCGTCACCGGTGGCGTACCAGCCGAAGATGCCAGGAGTACCCCAATCCATCTTGTATTCAATCAAAGCCTTGGCCAGGAAGCCCTGGCGGGCAGTATCCCAACGTTTCTCGACGCCGTCGGAGCGCTCGACAGTGAACCTGCCAGCACTGCCTACGTAACCATAGTTCAGGTCGAGTTCAATGTTCAGCGGATCTGCCAGAGTGATGGAAGTAGCAATACCAGCCCAGAAGGCATTGGTGTACTGATCCTTTCTGTTGACGTCTAAAGCAGTCGGTTCGCCATCATCCGACGTGTAGAAGCTCTTGACGGAGAACAGATCGTTCGGAGAATTACCTTCACCAAATTCGACTCTGCCGGCATTTTCGCCAATAAGGCCGTACATGACCCAGGGGGTAATCTCTATTCCATCGAAGGTCAGTGGGATGGTAAGCGCGATGAGGTCGACATTGTCAAGGTAACTCGTCTTGGAGTTTCCAGTCCCGTCGCCAGAGTAGTTGTCATTAAAGGGGCGCCCCCACAGCAGAGTGGCGCCAACGTTTTCATTAAACTGATAACTTACAGTGACCGAAGCCAGAGCATCCGTGTTCAGGACAGAGGAGCCGCCGGCTACGTTGGGCAGTTCGACAGGAGCAAGTCCCATACGAACTTTGAGCTCTGTGTCTGGAATGGCCCAGTCAATGTACGCATTCAGAACGCCAACGTTATTACCGTCGGCACCAAGGGCTCCATTGGTTTCGGCATTACCCCACATGGACTCGGTAAGCTCAAAGAGCACCGTGCCGGACAGATTCTCGCTGGCGACAGCGTCGAGCTGCAAGCGGACACGCTGTGCAGCGGTGAACTTGTCGTCATTACTATATTTATTCTTGGAGCCGCCGGATTCGCGGACTTTATTGACCAGGTTACTATCACCAAGACCAAAGCCCATCAGCCACTCGCCGCTAGCCTTGAATTCAATGGCGCTTGCCGGAATGGCACTCGATACGACGAGTCCGGCAGCCAGAATCAAGGTGACAAGCTTTTTCATAAGATCCTCTCCCATATAAAAATAGATGAATGGTTTGTCTGACACTCCCCACGCCTGAAGGCTGGGTTTCTCGTTTCTTCCATCACAGCCTCCCAGGCTTGCGCCAGCGAAGGCCTTACACGATGTCCACGAGCGTATATTCGGGTATGTCCTGCCCTATTTTAATTTTAGTATCCCGCTTGCGCGGGAGCGCCTTATTTCATTTCCCCCCTCGCCAAAGCGAGGGGGTTTTA
The DNA here is from genome assembly GCA_964547835.1 of uncultured Desulfovibrio sp. Classification (GTDB taxonomy): domain Bacteria; phylum Desulfobacterota; class Desulfovibrionia; order Desulfovibrionales; family Desulfovibrionaceae; genus Desulfovibrio. The sequence goes on along the minus strand of CAZJPT010000066.1, from coordinate 6,026 downwards.
CGCGGCATTAGACAACAGTCAGGATCAGTCACTCAGCCAATTATCCAGGGTATCCATTACGCTATACCGAAAAACGACTTCGCCACTCTGTATGCAACAAAGCACACGCCGTAAGCCAGAATGGTATTGAATATCATGCTGAACAGGAGCCAGCGCCATCCTCCGGCCTCGGACTTGATAACGACCAGGGCCACAAAGCAGGGCGAATACATGAGCACAAAGATAATGAGTGAGATGGCAGCCGCCTTGTCGAATCCAGAATCGCTGGCCAGACGCTCAGCCAGAGGTTCAGCCTCTTCGGGATCCACCTCACCCATGCTGTAGGCAGTACCGAGAGTGGAGACAACAGCCTCCTTGGCGGCGATGCCGGCTACAATGGCGATATTGGTCTGCCAGTTGAAACCGATGGGCTTCGTGATGGGTTCAAGTGCGATGCCAATACGGCCGCCGTAGGAGTTCCGCAGGGCGAGCTCGTCAAGCTCGTTCTGAACCTCTCCGGCCTCCTCCTCGAAGGTGGCGGCCTTCTCCCTGGCTTCAGCAGCTTCGCTCTTCATGGCAATGTAGGACTGAACTTCGGACAGATATCCGGATACGTCGCCACTTGCTCTCAATACCTCCTCAACTCCGTTGAGAAGACTGTCTTCTATGCTGCTGGCTGCTTCCCTGGCTTCCTCGAGCTTGCCGTCCAATTCTTCTGCCTCTTCGGACTCTTCGTCCATGGCAGCGAGGGCCTTCTCCATTTCGGCTATGACGCCATTGGCAGCGTCCAGCTGGTTCTTGATGGCAGCCACAGCTGGCTGGTTGGCGGCGATACCGCTCACCAGAGTATCAAGCTTATCAGCCAGTTCGGCCATCTGCTTTTCAAGAGACTCTGCCTGCTCGGTGCACTCATCCTTCTGTGCAGTGAGGGCTTCTATCTTTTCTTCGTAAGGTGTGGCGATTTCCGGATCCAGCTCTGGATAGGCGAGGCCGGCCCAAATGACAACGGAGATAGCCAGGATAATGGTACCGGCTTTCTTTATATACATCCAGCTGCGTTCCCACATGTGCAGCAAAACTGCGAACAGGGTGGGCATGCGGTAGGGAGGCAGCTCCATGACGAAAGGCGTTGACTCGCCTCTGATAATGGTATGCCGCAGCAGAAGGGAAACCAGCAAGGCGCACGCCCAGCCGGCAAGCAGAACTATGAAGAACGCAGACGCAGGATCTTCAGGGAAGAAGGCAGCGATGAGCAGCAGGAACACAGGCACTTTGGCGCCGCAGGGCATGTAGGGCAGCGTCAGCAGGGTTGCCAGTTTTTCCTTGGGAGAGCGCAGTGTTCTGGTGGCCATGGCGCCCGGGATCGCGCAGCCACCGGCTATGCCGCCGGCTACAACGTAGGGCATGACTGAAGCACCATGCAGACCGAACAAGCGGAAAATACGATCCATCATGTAACAGATACGCGCCATGTATCCGCTGTCTTCAATAAACGATATCATGATGAACATGATGGCGATGAGCGGTACGAATGACATGACGCCGCCAACACCGCCGATGACGCCATCAACGATGAGGGATTTGACCGGTCCGTCTTCCATGGCGTCATCAACAAGTTCACCCGTCCAGGCAAAAAAGTCCTCAACCCATCCCTGCGGATACGCGCCGTACTCGATGGATATATAGAAAATGCCATACAGTACGGCCAGCATGATGATAGGTCCGAGAATGGCATTGGTCAGGATTGCGTCCAGCCTGTCCGAAAACGCAAGACGATCCTTGCCTTCGTCCTGGGTGACCACGTCCTTGAGGAGTCCGCGGATGAAACCGTACCTGGCGTCAGAAATCACTGACTCGCAGGACATGCGCGTCGTGTCGTTGACCAGCTTGCTGACCTTGGCGCATTCATTCATGATCTCGTCACAGAGACTGGCATTTACTTCGCGGAAGCTCTTGATAACTTCGGAGTCTCCCTCAAGCAGTTTCGTAGCTGTCCAACGCGGATGATACAGATCGGTAAGGACCTTCTCGCTGGCAAGACGCTGCTCGAGGACCTTCAAGGCATTATCGATTTCACGACCGTAGGAGATGCGCAGCGGCTCAAGACGTCCCTTGGCTGCCAGCTTCACAGCTGTTTCCAGGATATCTTCAGCGCCTTCGCCAGTGCGGGCTACCAGTGGCATGACCGGAACACCAAGCTTCTGGCTCAGCTTCTTCATGTCTATGTGGACTCCGGCCTTGCGAGCCTCGTCCATCATGTTGCAGGCCAGGACAACAGGCATGCCCATTTCCATCATTTGCACGGTGAGAACCAGGTTGCGTTCCAAGGCCGATGCATCAGCGATGTCAACAACGGCGTCCACCATACCCAGGGAAAGTTCGCTGCGTGCGACCAGTTCCTCCATGGAATATGCAGTCAGCGAATATGTTCCGGGGATATCAACCAGAGTGACATCCTTCCCGTTAACAACCTTCTCGCCTTCCTTTCTGTCGACTGTGACGCCGGGATAGTTGCCAACATGCTGACGGGCACCGGTGTAATGGTTGAACAGTGTAGTCTTGCCACAGTTCGGGTTGCCAGCAAGGGCGATACGGAAATGCGTCGCCTCGGAGCTGACTGGAGCTTCAGCTCCATCCTGTTCTTTTTTCTTGCTCTGGCAGCAACATGTTTCTTCAGTAGCCATACCCTCTCCTTGATATTCCGCTCCGCCAAAAGGAGGCGGTGCAATCGCGGTATTGGAATGAACGCAAGCCTCTAATTTTCCTATTTTATGAAAAGAAAATCCAAAATCGTTTTCACCCAGAAAACGCAGCAGCTCAGTTTTTCAGTTCTCCACCATGTCTTCAGGCAAGACAGTCAGCAATATTCTCATGTGCCGGCTTCATGCTCGAGGACATCGCATTACAGATCAGCGGGGCTTTTTAACCGCATGTTAGAGACACCATGAGTTCGAGCATCAAGATGTGAATGTTTCCCTCTTATAAAACAGAAAAGCACGTTCCCACGGTTCCCATTCTGCTGCGCACGAAAGATCGCACTTTCATGAAACTACCGGAAAATCTGCCAAATCGAGAAGTCTGACAGGTCACACAGCTCGCAGGTTCTCGTATCGTGCTTGAGGCAGATGATCCCCTGTAGCGGGCAACGTCACTATCGGTTCATTGACCGAACGACTCCGGGATAAGCTGGGTCGGGGATTCGTACGGCTTCTATGTATTTGAACTTCATTTTCATTGTCAACTGAATGCGTACAAATTTTTTGTTTTTGTATCACTTCTTTTTCTCTCTTTTTCTGTAACATCTCTTGTCTATTGGTATTATTTTTTTGCTTTCAGGGCTGAACTGTCTGGTCTGCCTGAATGACAGGGACCCCACTTCTCGAGGCCGGATGTTTAGATGAGTCAGAACTTCGGACAGAGACACCTTAAAGGACTGTGTGGTTTTTATGTAACACACTTTTTTCACATAAGTCTGCAGAAGACGTATACGGAAAAGCTGCTCCCTGGCAGCCGTACTGTCCTCCCGCTGTGCGACAGACTTTTTCACAGCATCAGTCGACTGACAAGGTTTCCGGCCACAGGTCGTAAAAAGCCCCGAGCAGATACAGAGAGCCGGTAACCAGGACTGCGCCAGCCACACTGCTGCCTGCCAGCGCCTCGAAAGCGGCGTGCGTGTTGTCAAAGACCGATACCTGTGTGACACCACGTCCGCGCAGAAAATCGGCCACAACGGCCGGCTGTTCCGAACGCTCTCCCGGGATAGCCGGCACGAGCCACACGGCACCGGGCACTGCTGGCAAAAGTTCTTCCAGAGCCACACGCCAGTCCTTGTCCGCAAGACAGGAATACACCACTGCTGCTGGTGCGGGCACTATACGCTGCGTCAGTGCCCTCGTCAGTGATGCCATGCCATGAGGATTGTGTGCACCGTCCAGGATGCAGACAGGTCTGGGCGGCAGCCCGCGCACAGACGGTGTGCCCGGAATTGTCTGGAGTCGACCCGGCAGAAAAGTCCCGGCCAGCCCCCTGGCTATACATTCCTCATTGGGGACGAGAGGCAGTCGTGGAGCCAGTTCACGCAGCGCCGTTACAGCCGTTCCAGCGTTTCCGAGCTGATGCTCGCCGGCAAGTCCCAGACGTGTCCCAGGATGTACTGGATCAGCCACCACAAGCGGCGCATGAAAAGCCTCACATCGACGCCTGAGTACGTCCATGACGGCCTTTTCCTGCCGGGACGAAATCACTGGCGCCTGCGAACGAATGGCATAACTTTTTTCCGAGGCTATGGTTGCCGTATTGCTCCCTAGAAGAGCCACATGATCTAGGGCCACGGGAGTGAAGACCACACCATCCGCCGCCGTGGCCGTGGTAGCATCATACCTTGCCCCAAGTCCGGCCTCGAGCACGGCTACGTCTACCTTCGCATGCCTGAACACAGCCAGCGCAACAACAGTAATGAGCTCGAAATATGTAAGCTCAGGACACAAGCTCACTGCTTCATTTGCCGGTTCAAGCCATCCCTCCAATGCTGTCAGGGCATCATCCACCCGCACGCGCTCGGCAGGCTCATGAAAGTGCGGCGATGTATAAAGCCCCACGCGCAACCCGTGGGCTCTGAACAGGGACGACAGAAAGGCAGCCGTAGACCCCTTTCCATTGGTCCCTGCTACCTGAATGGTGTAATAAGGCGGACGCCTGAGCCCCATGGCCCCAAGCACGCACTCCATGCGACTCAGGGAAAGATCCATATGAAAGAAGTTCAGATTGTCCAGATGGTCGAGAAGGGCTTTTTGATCTTGCAATATACGCGGCATGTGACACCCTGGCAGCCGACATGACATGCCATAGGGCGAACATCATGCGCAGATGCCTGATACCTTGACAGGTCAGGAAAGATAAGTGACAATATACAAATGCGCCCGTAGCTCAGTAGGACAGAGCAGGAGCCTTCTAAGCTCTTGGTCGGGGGTTCGAATCCCTCCGGGCGCGCCACATGATGCTCTTCCAGCCCTATGGAAGGGCTTTTTTTTAACGCGGCTTCTTTTCCATGGTGAGCAGGAAGACAGCCAGCAGGATGAAGGCGCAGCCGCCCCAGCCAATGGGGGTAAAGTTTTCGTTGTAGAAGAGCCAGACCCAGAAGCAGCCCATGATGGGCTCGATATTGCCTACTACGGCTGACTGCACCTGACTGACGTACTTAAGACTCATGGCCAGGGCCACGTAGGCGCAGAAATTTGTCAGGATGGACATGGCCGCAAGCAGAGCCCAGACCTCGGGCGACTTGCCGCCGTCCAGGGGCGCAAAAGGCAGCAGGAGCAGGGATGCAGCCAGAAAGGCATAGGTATAGATCGTCACAGACGAATATCTGCGTGCGTACCAACAGGTGAAGGGAAAATACACGGCGTAGGCAAAGCCGCTGACAAGACCGCAGGCCACGCCCACGGCTGAGAAGGAGCCACTCTGGCTGCCTCCTGCAAGGCTCACCATAACTACGCCGCCCATGGCAATGCCTATGGCCGCCAGCCTGACCCTGGTAATGCTTTCTCTGAAGATGACACGCGACAGCACGGCCACCCATGCTGGCGCCGTGTATAGCAGCACTACGGCCGTAGCACCCCCGCACAAATCGATACTGATTTGGAATGGCGCAAACATAAACATGCCCGTGACACCGCCCAGCACACAGAGGCCGACAGCATCCCTGGGCGTTGTTTTAAGTCCGCCGTGAAAGACGCCGTAGAAGAGAAAACAAAGTCCACCGAAAAAAATACGCCAGAAGGCCGTCTCCATGGGCGGACAACCAAGCGCGAAAATCATGCGCGAAAGGGGCGTGATGAGCGACCACAAAAAGGCCGCAAGGGCTGCGTAAAAAAAACCGAGCAGGAGCTGTCCTCGGATTGGCGTAGCTGCATTATTCATAGGCTGGCAGAGACAAAGGGCTGACAGAAAGCATATGCATATCAAGCGCGCTGCAAAGACGATACTGCGTGCGCCCGCGAGATGCACGGCACGTTGCAAGATTTTGACCAGTGGCGTGCCTTGTCGCT
>CAZJPT010000065.1:0-8532 GCA_964547835.1 uncultured Desulfovibrio sp. | reverse complement strand
GAACATCCGTGATCAGCATGGCAGCCGGTGTCTCCACCATAATGCCCAGCGGTAAACCCGTTGCGTAGGGTATGTGACGCATGCTGAGTTCCTGCTCAACCTCAAGGATAAGCCCGCGCACAGAGCGCACTTCCTCAACGCTGCTGATCATGGGCAGCATGATGGACAGCTTCCCGTGGCAGCCGGCGCGCAGCAGGGCCCGCAGCTGCGTGCGAAATATGTCCTGGTTGCGGAGGGTGAAGCGCACGCCGCGCAGACCAAGGGCGGGATTGGGCTCGCGGGTGCTTTCCTGGGCTTTGATGAGTTTGTCAGCACCGCAGTCCAGGGTGCGGATCACCGCCCTGCCCGGCGAGTTGAGCAGAACCTGCGAATACTCCTCGTAGAGCTCCTCCTCATCGGGAAGTTGATCGCCCAGGTAAGCAAATTCGGTGCGGTAAAGCCCTATGCCGTCAGCGCCCACCTCGCTCAGTTCTCCGGCTTCGCCAGGACGCTCGACATTGGCCAGGATACCGACGCGCAGGGCGTCCGTTGTGTCAGCCGGCCAGAGGGCCGTTTCTCGGGCGGCCCGCTGCCAGTCGCGGTATTCCCCGGCGCGTGCGGAATAGTGCTTGTTGTCCAGATCATCCGGCGAGATGAGGACATTGCCGGAAAGGCCGTCAATGATGCAGCTGTCCCCTTCCCTTGCGGCCACCATGAGGTTGGTCACACAGACCAGCGCCGGGATGTGCATGCCACGGGCAAGGATGGCCGTGTGCGAGGTGGTGCCGCCCTCGCGGGTGATGATGCCGCGGATGCGGCTGGCGTCCAGATCCATGACGTCAGCCGGCGAAATCGATTCCGCTGCCAGGATGATATCGTCGTACAGGCAGGTCGAACTGTTGACACCGGTAAGCTTGCCGAGAATGCGCAAGCCCACAACGTGCACGTCCTGCGCCCTGTCGCGCAAATAGGGATCATCCATGCCGCTGAAGACAGCACACAGCTGATTTACAACTGTCCTCAGGGCCCAGGCGGCGTTGACCTTATCTCTGATGACAAGCTGACGCGTAGAGCTGAAGAGCTTGGGATCGCGGGCCATATCCTTCTGGGCGGCGATGATTTCGCAGTACTCCTGCAGATCGCTGGGCACCTTGGCAAGGGACCTGTCCAGGTCCTCGTTCACAGCCTCCAGGGCGCGGCTCAGTTTTTCCAGCTCACCGTCCACTTCCGATGGCAAAATGTGCCGTTTCTCAGGCACCACGTCCGTGTGCAGGAAGTGTATGGTGCCCAAGGCTATGCCCGGTGAAACCGGTGTTCCGTACAGATGCGCCCGCGCCATGTGTTTGTCAGACCTCCGCCCCCGGCCGTTCAGCCCTTTTCGTTTTCAAGAAAGATGCCCACCGTGCCTACAGCTTCCCTGGCGTCAGCACCAACAGCTTCAATGACGCAGGTCGTTCCACGAGACACGGCCAGGGAAAGGACATCGAGGATACTCTTGGCGTCTGCCTCACCCGTTTCCGTAAGAATACGTATGTTCGAGCGGAAACCCTGGGCTGCCCGTGTAAGCCTGGCTGCAGGTCTGGCGTGCAACCCGTAAGCAAGCTGCACCGTGACCTTGAGTCTGGCCCCGTCGGGAATGGTCTCGATATCCTCCATCATCATGCTCAGTTCCTCTCTTGAATGGGGAAAGTTCGCCTAAAAGGCTATATAGCCCTGTTCATGCAGAACGAACGCACCGAGTGCGAAAATCCAGAGCAGGGTGCGCGACACATGCAGACGGCCCACTACCCAGGCAGCGGTCGGAATAAAAAGAATGAGGGCGATCTTGAGCCACGCGTCCGAGTTCTCCATTTCCTCAAAAAGCAGCATACTCAGCATGCCGGTGATCAGCAGGGCATTGCAAAGCTTGATGCGCTCCGTCCAGCTCACAAGATCAAGGGTGCGCAGACGGTGGAGCACTGCCTTGCCGTTTCTGAGGCAGTAGAAAAAACTCCAGATCCGGAAGGCAAGCAGCAGCAGGATGAGTGTCACGGCAAAGAAAGCTGCCTGCAGCACCATCCCCTGCAGACTAAGGCAGATGGTGATCAGCGCCCAGGAGCAGTGTGCAGCACCGCTGAAAAAACCGTCGCCAAGAGCAGAAAGCGTCGCGGCAAGGGGCTGCCGCAACGAGGCAACAGTCATCTGAGGTATGCGTCCTTCTGCCGCCTGCGTCTCTAATGAGAGCAGCAGACCGGCATAAGAGGGCATCATAAAGGCATGGGTATTGGTATGCCCGTTGTAGCGTGCAAACGCCCTGGCAAGGTCGTCGGGAGCCGGATAGAGATAGCGCAGCGCCGGGGCAAGAATGAAGACAAGGCCGAGCTGCTGCATGCCGCGTGCGGTCATGGCCGCGTTGACGGCAGCGGTTCGCCACAGACAGGACAGGGCGATTTTTATGGGCAGGCATCTGGCCAAGGCAGGCATCCTTGCGCTGCGCATTTCCCGCTTCCAGGCAAGAAAAAGGGGATGCGGCGCCAACAAGGGCAGTGCTGAGAGAGGAGTGCCCTCAAGGGCACAGAAAAGCAGCCTGAAAAATGGCAAAAGAGAGGCGCAAGCCCCCACCATAAGAAGGGGGAAACGGCTCAATTGCTCGTGACGTCGCTGACTTTTTCCTTCTCCTTTATAGTTTGGAAAGCAAATGATTTCAAGAGCAGACAAACGCGTGACGGCGTGCAGAGCCACTGGTGCCGAACACGGGCAGGAGCGGTGCCTGTTTTGTGTGAAAACCCCTGTCCAAAACATGCCCTGACAGAAGCTGCCGCCCAGCTGTACTACTCTTTGCCGAAAGGTGCCAGGAACGACGTGACGGCTCCTGAGGCACAAGCCCCGGGAACCGTCACGATGCGTTTGAAGGAGGTTCGCCTAGCCCAGCTGACTGCCGTTGGGTACAGGCGATTGCGGACGGACAAGTGTCAGTTTGCCGTCCTGCTCAGCAGTGAGGATCATGCCGCTGCTCACGGCGCCACGAATGGTGCGCGGCGGCAGGTTAAGGATGGCACATACCTGTGTGCCCACCAGAGTTGCCGGGTCGTAGTATTTTGCAATGCCGGAGAGGATCTGGCGTGGCGAGCCTTCGCCGAAATCGATGCTGAAGCAGAGGATCTTGTCCGTGCCGGCCAGCTTCTCACAGGACAGCACAGTGCCGACGCGCATGTCACAGGACTTGAAAGTCTCAAAGGACACCTCAGGACGGGCTGCGGCTGCGGCAAGCTTTTTGGCCTTTTCCTGCTGCGCGCGGGTCTCCTCCTCGAGCTGAGCCAGCATGGCCCTGGCGTCAATGCGCGGGAAGATATTGGAGGCGGCGGCAATCTTTGTTCCGGGATAGAGACCGCCGAAACAGGTGATCTCCTCGTCGATGCTGATGTCCGGGCAGACGCCGCAGTTGACGTCCTGGCCGAGCTGTTCCAGCATGGTCTCAGCGGCGTGCGGCATAACGGGCCAGAGCATGAGGGCAATCTTGCGCATGCAGGCCAGCAGCACATAGAGCACGGTATTGAGGCGCTCCTCGCGCTTTTCCTTTGCCAGTGTCCAGGGGGCCTGGGAGTCGACGTACTTGTTCAGTGCGCGCACCAGCTCCCAGAGGGACTCCAGGGCCCTGGCGAATTGAATGTTGCCAAAAAGCTTGAGGTAATTGCGCAGGGATTCCCCACAGATCTCCATAATCTCACGGTCGTCGGTGGTCTTGTCCCTGGGCTGAGGCACAACGCTGTTGATATACCTGGCACTCATGGACAGCACACGGCTGAAGAGATTGCCGAGATCGTTGGCGAGATCGGTGTTGATGCGTGTAATCAGGGACTCGTAGTTGAAGTTGGCGTCAGCGCCAAAATGCATCTCGCGCAGCAGGAAGTAGCGGAATGCGTCAGAACCGAAAAGCTCCACCATGCGCACTGGATCGACGATATTGCCCAGGCTCTTGGACATCTTGGTGTCGCGCATGAGCCAGTAGCCGTGCACGTTGAGGTGGCTGTAGAGGGGCAGCCCGGCAGACTTGAGCATTGCAGGCCAGAAGACGCCATGGGGCTTGAGGATGTCCTTGGCCACCAGGTGCTCGGCAGGCCAGAATGTCTTGTAGTCGTCACCGTCCGGCCAGCCCAGTACGCTGACGTAGTTGACCAGGGCATCAAACCACACATAGGTCACGTAATCCTTGTCAAAGGGCAGTTCAATACCCCAGGACAGGCGGCTCTTGGGCCTGGAGATGCACAGATCCTCCAGGGCGCCAGACTCCAGCAGGCCAAGCAGCTCGCTGCGATAGCGTTCTGGACGCACGAAGTCAGGATGGTCCTGTACATACTGCTTGAGCCAGGGGAGATACTTGGACATCTTGAAGAAGTAGTTCTTCTCCTTGATGTACTCGGGCTTTTTCATGTGCTGCGGACAAAGGCCGTTGTCGAGCTCCTTTTCGGTGTAGAAGCGCTCGCAGCCGGTGCAGTAGTGGCCGCCGAACTCGCCAAAATAAATGTCACCCTTGTCATAGACACGCTGCATGAAGGCCTGCACGCGGCGTACGTGATCGGGATCGGTAGTACGGATAAAGCGATCGTTGGCGATTTGCAGTTTGGGCCACAGTTCGCGGAAGCGGCCGCTGATGCTGTCTACAAATTCCTGCGGCGACTGGCCGTGCCTGGCTGCGGCCTTGACGATTTTGTCCCCATGCTCGTCCGTGCCCGTGCAAAAAAGCGTACGCTCACCCTTTATCTTATGAAAACGGGCCATGGCATCAGCGACGATAGTTGTATAGGCATGCCCTAGGTGGGGATTGTCATTGACATAATAAATGGGCGTGGTCACGTAAAACGTTTTGGTCTGCAACGGCTTTCCCTCCCACAAGAAGCTTAATGGCAGCGCGCAGCGGCGCTCCTCGGTTTGCGTTGCGTTCTGTTCATTGTTGAGCTTTGCCAGTCCGGCCTTCGGACGTTTTTTGCCCGCAGCGATGCACCCGCTTTTGCGTCTGCTCGAGAACAGGCTTTGCCGGGGCTGCCTGTGCCGAATTTTTGCCCCGTTTTCCGCCTTCACGCACAGAAGGCGGTGAACGCCTGTCCGCCTTGTCGGCTTTATCCCTGGAGCGGGTTCGTGAGTCGGCCTTTGTCTCCCCGCCGTTCTGTCTCGCAGAGTCCTGGGGACGGCATGTCTGCTGACGGAAGGAAAGACGGCCGGTGACAAAGGTCTGGCGCTTCCCCCTGACGCGTCCATCCTGGTTTTGCTCCCTGCGCTGCTCTCCCTCTCCCTCTTCCTCTTCCTTGTGACCCTGCCCGCTTTCGCGGTTCTGGCCCGTTGCCTGAGCATCAAGCCGTCTGGGACTGATGGCGTTCCACTCCTCAAGCGAAAACTTGATTTCCTCACCGCTCTCGTTTACGCCGGTGACCGTGTTGTGGAACATATTGGAGCGGATAACCTTGAAGGTACCCTTGCTGGTAACGTAGCGCTTGTTGAGCCTCGGGGACGAGTTGTGGAACTTTTCATAGCTTTCCTGCTCATAAGCAAGGCAGCACAGCAGCCGGCCGCACATGCCCGAGACCTTGGAAGGATTAAGGTAGAGGTTCTGCTCCTTGACCATGCGTATCGTCACAGGGGCAAACTGATGCAGAAAACGCCGGCAGCAGCAGACCATGCCGCAGTTGCCGACAGCACCGACAAGCTGCGTCTCATGGCGCACCCCTATTTGTCTGAACTCGATGCGCACCCGGTACTTCTGCACCAGATCCTTGACAAGCTCACGAAAATCAATGCGCGACATGGACGTAAAATAGAAGATGATTTTTGAGCGGTCTAAAAATACCTCCACGTCCACAAGCTTCATTTCCAGCTCGCGCTCGCGCACCCTTTCCTTCCAGAAGGCGCCGGCTTCCCTGCCCACCTCGGTGTTGAGCCGGTCCCGCTCCAAATCACCGGGAACCGCAGCACGCAGGATGTACGGCAACGCTTCCGCGTTCACGTCCGGCAGGTCCTTATGCGGACCGGACACGACGCGCGCCAGAATCTGACCCTGATCAATCACTGCCACAACCTGCTCCCGTGGTTGCAGGGGGATGGGACTGATGAAGTAGCCTGTCTGGATAACCTTATGGTAGCTGAGGCCGTAGATGGGCATAGAATTCGCCTTGAGAACAAGAAATATATTGTTACACAGTTTCTCTTAGTGTACCCTTTTTGTCAACGTGATCACATGGAAAGCATAGTGCGGCTGTGCACGCACAAAAGCCCCGGGAGAAGACAGCGCCTGTGGCCTGCCGTGTGGCATACGACAGCAGGAAGGAATCCGTGAAACAACAGGAAAAGCCGGGCACCGTCCTTTTGGCCCTGCGCACCTTCTGGAAACCATGAAAGGAAGGTGCCAGACAAGGCTGGCAGCCAGGCGCAGGCAGCATCTGACCAAAACAAAGACGTCGTTGTCCATGATCCCCGGGAGCAAGCCAGGGGGCGGGAAGCAACGACGCCTGTATTTAGTCATGATTCTATCTGCGGGCCTGTGGGCACAAGCTGAAGAATCGCAGATAATATTTTGAAATCATGCATCAAGTTAGAACAGCAAGCATCTTAAGAGGAGATCTCAAAACTCTGGATACATCATCTTAACACAGTGCTTTTATGTGCAGTCTTGTGCGTTTTGAGACGTCCTCTAAATGTCCGACTGAGGATTCAAGGCCTCGCCCATGACCTTGGCAAGGCCTCCAAGGGATGTTTCCTTGTAAGTGGACTGCAGATCGAGTCCTGTGCGGTACATGACGTCAATAACCTTGTCCAGGGGAACAATGCGCTCCCTCGCATCCTCAAGAAGACTTAACTGAGCGCAGTCTATAGCACGCTCTGCCGCCACACCGTTTCGCTCGATACAGGGGATCTGGACCAGACCTCCCACAGGGTCACAGGTCAGACCAAGATTGTGCTCCATACCGATTTCGGCAGCCACCTCCACCTGCTTGACATTGCCACCCAGTACAGCACAGTAGGCGCCTGCCGCCATGGAACAGGCAACCCCCACCTCACCCTGGCAGCCGACTTCGGCACCAGATATGGAGGCATTCTGCTTGTAGAAAAGGCCTATGGCACCAGCTGTCAGGAGAAAGTCCCTGATTCCATCATCCGTAGCGTCCGTGTGGAAATTCTTGTAATACATGAGAACGCCGGGAACCACGCCTGCAGCACCCATTGTGGGAGCCGTCACCATGCGCCCGCCGTTGGCATTTTCCTCGGACACGGCCAGGGCGTACAGCATGGGCCAGAGAGATGTGTCCCTGTGTCCCCTGGCTATGAGGGATGTCAGTTTGCGCAGAAGCTGCGGTGCCCTGCGCCTGACGCCAAGGCCGCCCGGGAGAATGCCGTCCATGTAGCAGCCGCGCTCGACGGCATCGAACATGGCCTGCGCAATGGCACGGATACGCTCATCGACTTCGGCCTCGGAGCGCCAGCAGGTCTCATTGGTCAGGACAATCTCGGCAACTGTCTTCTTTTCCCTGGCGCACAGATTAAAAAGCTCGGTGGCAGTGTGATAGACGTAGGGCGGGTCCGGGTATGCCTCGTCCGCCATGTCGAAGTTTTCTTCTGTCCGGATAAAACCGCCGCCTATGCTGTAGTAGGTCTGCCTGAAGAGGACCTGCCCGTTTCCCCCGTATGCGGTCATGGTGAGGGCATTGGGATGCCGGGGGAGAAAGAGGCCCTTGTGGAGCAGCATGTCCCTTGTGAAAACAAAGGGGACCCTGCCACGGCCGGCAAGCTGCAAATCATCGTTCTCTCTCAGCTTTTGCAGACGGCTGACAAAATGGGAGTGTTCTACAGTCTGGGGTGTCTCTCCCTCGAGACCATTTAATATGGCAGCCACGGTCCCGTGCCCGTCGCCTGTCAGGGCAAGTGAGCCGTAGAGCTCAATCAGAACCCTTTTTGTCGAATCCACGAGATTTTTTTTCACGAGCAGGTCGGAAAAAGCCTTGCCTGCCACCATGGGCCCAACTGTGTGCGAACTTGAGGGGCCTATGCCTATCTTGAAGAGATCAAAGATACTGAGCATGGAGTCTGCTGTCGGCTTCTCCGTCTCCTGTTTTGTGTCTGAAGCCGTTGCAAGGGCATTTTTCGCTGTCACGGCAGCACCAGAACTCAGGGCTACGACACTGCACAGTCCTTTTAACAGAGCTCTTCTCGCCAGCATGTCACCACCTCCTAGCCGCGGGACTTTTGAAAACATGACGTTCAAGGATAAACTTCCAGGACTTTGCCTGTTTAACGGGTACCTGCCGCTCCTGCCCGGGAACACATTTCTTCCGGCCTGAAGCTGGCAGAGCCAGAGCAGTCATGCCGCTACTATCTTCCCAGCACCTATGCCGATGAATGAAATTGTTGAAATCTCTGCCCAATGTCGTTCCAGAAAAAAATACTGCAATTTCATTTTTTTTACAAGCCCCTAAATTTTCATAAAACTGGAACACTGACCCTCTGAATACACTAAAGACTTCCCAATTCGCTGCAATATCCTCCCCTGACGAAAATTTCGCAAGCATGATCAAGACGGCTCATCCG
>CAZJPT010000064.1:0-8571 GCA_964547835.1 uncultured Desulfovibrio sp. | reverse complement strand
TCAAGCCCAATGGAAACACATGTCGCGTCTGCGGCGGCGAGCTGAGCACCAGAGCCGACGACCAGGACGAGGCAGCCATCAACAAGCGTCACGACATCTACTATGACACGGAGAACGGCACTTTGGCCGCAGCCTATTTCTACAAGAACCTGGCCGCCGAAGGAAAGACCAGGTACATCGAGCTCAACGGCGAGGGCTCCATTGAGTCCATCAAGGACGACCTCCTGCGCCAGCTTGCCTGACCAGTCTCCGCGCAACAGTGTTTACCGGGGCCGCTCCTCGCACAAGGGGGGTGGCCCCGGCGTATTTACAGACGCACCGCATCTTCAGCTCAATCCATGCGCCCTGCCCTGGTCATGGGCATGCGCAGTCCGGCGCAGAGCAGGGAAACGACGTTACAGGCCAGGAAAATGGCAAAACTTAAGCGCAGAGCGTTCATGAACTGCGGAACCACATCTACGCTCATGGGCGTTTCGCCCATACACAGACGCAGGGAGAACGTAGCAATCACCATGCTGCTCATCATGCCGGCAGTACGCATTGTGCCCACGCAACCAGAAGCCTGACTCAGGTGCGCTTTGTCCACGCTGGACATGATGAGCACCGTGTTGGGTGTGGCAAACAAGCCCATGCCCATGCCGTTCAGGACAAGAATGGTATAGATATAGGCCATGGAGCTCGAAGGCGTGAGAAAAAGCAGCATGACTAAAGACAGAGCGGCCAGGATGTTGCCAAGAAAGGCCACGGCCGAGGAGCCGATGCGCTCGGAGAGAAAACTGCTGGGCATGATGCAGAGGATCTGCACCACAGACAGGATAAAGATCGCTGCGCCTGCCTCGGCAGAATTCATGCCGCGTGCATACTGCAGATAGAGGCTGAGATAGAAGGAGACGGAAAATAGCGAGGCAAACAGCGTCAAGGCGGAAAGATTGCTCAGCACAAAAAGCTTGTTGTGAAAGAGCACGGACACATCCAGAAGCGGAGGTGTTTTCGTGAGTCGGGCTTCGCAGCGGCCGAAGTACCAGAGCAGTACGATTCCGGCGAGAGCGCAGATCACACGTGGCATCGTGGTGAGTGGTCCGATCAGGCCCATCACCAGGCTGCCCATGCCCGTGCCGAAAAGCATCAGCCCCCTCCAGTCATAAGGCTTGTCCCTGTCCTCGTGCCACTCCCTGCGCACCAGAAAAAACATGATGAAGAAGCACCCTGCCGCCCACAGGCCAATCAGGCGGAAAAAGGTCTGCCAGCCCCAGAGAGCGTTGATGTAGCCGCCCAGCAGGGGTCCCAGGGAGACGCCTATGTAGACGGCCGTAGTGCTCAGTCCCAACATGCGGCCGCGTAAACCAGGTGGCGAACAGGCCACCAGCATGGCCAGTGCCGAAGTAAAGATGCCAGACGTACCCAGCCCCTGCACAAAGCGCATGCCGATGACGCCCTCGATGGTAGGGCTGACAGAGATAAGCAAGGATGTGGGCACGACCATGCACATGGAGATGAGGCACACCCTGCGGCGCCCCCATTTGTCGCCGCCGCGTCCCCAGGCCAGGGAAAAAATGGCTGTGGCCATACAGTAGATCGTACTCACCATGCTCAGCGAGGCTGCACTGCACTGATAATACTCGCCAAGCGCAGGCAGAAGAACAGCTACGCCTGTCTGCAGGAAGGGCGTCATGAGCTGCGTGGCCATGACGGCCGTGAGGAGGTTTCTGAGAAGTTTTCTGTCCTCGGCGCTGATACTGTTTGCGTCCTGAGCCATGGGGGACTCCATTTCAGAGATGGCGGAGATGGCGGAGCTGCCGTCTGGCATGGGCAGATGCCAACAGGAGAAAGGGGGAAAAAGACTTGCAGAGGAAAGCGAACGCCCCACGCCACGAAGAGGAAAACAAGGCGCTCAAACAGCTGCTGAAAGAGCATGCCGGCCATGAGGCTGGGGGCCACAAAGGTGCCCGGAAACATGGCTGACACGCAAGACTGCACGTGCCGCCAGACCGAGGCCGTGTTGAGATTCTGATGGCGCACGACTATACCGACAAGTCCCATGCTTATGGTGAAAACGAGTGCCGCTCTCCAGCCATGTTCCTGTCCTGGTGCCGGCAGTGGGCGCAGGCAGCCACGGAAGGGCCGTCCCAAAGCCCGTCAGCTGTTAGGAAAGCAACGGCACACCGGCAAAGAAGGTCACGATGCACGAAGCCTCATGCCCCTGCTGTGTCCGGAACAATGCCCTGCGCCTGGACAAGTTTTTCTCTTTTTGCCTTGAAATGCAATGTTTCAGAAATTTTTTCATCGACTCTGCTTTTCGCCCTGTGTTTCCTTTGCCAAGTGTTGCCTGATCCCGCTGCCTTGACATATGGTGTGTATTCCAAAACACGAGGTTTCACACATGGAGCTCCCCCTCATCGTCTCAGTCGCAGCCTGGTGTCTGGGTTCCTTCGTGAGCGGCCTGTGCGGTATAGGCGCAGGCGCCATAGCAACGGCCATACAGCTCACACTTATGCCAGTGCAGAAGGTGATACTTGTCTCCTGTCTCACGGGCTTTGCCCTGGGGCTCGCCATGTTCACGTGCTACTGCCGCCACTGCCGCTGGAAGACAGCCCTCATGCTGTTCGCCGGCACCTTCCCGGGCTCCTTCCTCGGGCTGTATATCCTGCAAAACGCCTCTTCGGAAATCCTGCAGATCTTCGTGGGCATCATGCTCATCTTCTGCACGGTGGGCATTGCCGTCTTCAATGATGTACGCTTTCTGCGTGAGAGTACCGCAGCCAACCTCGGCGTAGGCTTTGCAGGCGGCGTGCTGGGCACATGTGTCAACATCGACGGCCCGGTGGTGGCTATTTACGGTCTGCAGGCCGGCTGGTCGCCCCTGGTCTTTCTGGGCACGACCAGCACCTACTTTATACTGCGCCTGGTGGTCACCCTTTCCGTACAGCTGCAGGCCGGCCTCTACACAGCCGATGTCATCCGCTATGCACTATGGTGCATCCCCTTCGCGCTGACAGGTTTCCTTGTCTCCATTCCCGTTGTCAGACGCTTCAACACGGATACATTCCGCAAGGTAGTGCAGGGCATCATTGTGCTGGCCGGGGTGCTCACCCTGGGAAGGGCCCTTTTGCATTAGCCTTGTCTGCCATGGGCCTGCAGTGAAAACCCCTGTGTCAGCAATCAACCGCACTCAACCGCCCAGATAGGCCTCGCGCACGTTGGGATCGGCCAGCAAAGTCTGTGCCGTATCGTGCATGACCACGTTGCCCACCTCGAGCACGTAGCCGCGGCTGGCGAGCTTCAAGGCGGCTCTGGCATTTTGCTCCACAAGCAGGACTGTAACACCGTTGTCACTGATGCGGCGTATGGTCTTGAAAATATTCTTGACCAGCAGCGGGGCCAGGCCCAGGCTGGGCTCGTCCAGCAGCAGGAGTCTGGGCTGGGCCATGAGGGCGCGCCCTATGGCCAGCATCTGCTGTTCACCGCCAGAGAGGGTGCCGGCCAGCTGCTGGGAGCGCTCCAGCAATCTGGGAAAGAGCTCGTAGATCCAGCGCAGTGTATGCCGCTTGACTCCCTCATCCTTCACTAAAAAGGCACCTAGACGCAGATTTTCCTCCACGCTCATGGTGCCGAAGACGCGCCTGTTCTCAGGAGACTGGGCAATACCGAGGCCTACCACCTCGTGACTGGGATATCTGGAAAGATCCTTGCCGTCGAAGCGGATGACGCCTGCGGTGGACTCCACAAGACGACTGATGGAGAGCAGGGTTGTGCTCTTGCCTGCGCCGTTGGCGCCGAGCAGCGTAACAATCTCGCCCTCGTCCACAGTGAGGGAAATGCCGTGCAGCACTTCCACGCGCCCATAGCTTACATGTAAATTTTCTATTTCCAGAAGCGCCATCAGTACACCTCGTCGCTGTCGTCCGTGCCCAGGTAGGCCTCGATGACATCGGGATTGGTGCGGACAGAAGCCGGATCTCCCTGGGCTATGAGCGTACCGTGCTCGAGGACCACCAGTTTTTCGCAGACCTGCATGACCAGGCGCATATCGTGTTCGATAAGCAGGACGGTAATGCCCCGCTCGCGAATGGCGTGGATGACGTCTACCAGCTCCGTTGTCTCCTGATCATTCATGCCGCCAGCCGGCTCGTCCAGTACCAGCAGGCGTGGATCTGTGGCCAGAGCGCGGCTGATCTCCAGCAGGCGCTGGCTGCCATAGGCCAGACTGCCGGCCTCCTCGCGCCACAGATGCTCGAGCCCGACAAAGCGCAGCTCTTCCATGCAGCGCGTCACAGCCTCTTCTTCCTCGCGGCGCTGGAAAGGGGTGTGGAAGAGCGAAGCGAACAGGCCTGCGCGCAGCCGGCAGTGCCTGCCTGCCAAAACGTTTTCCAGCACGCTCAGCCGCCCGAAAAGCCGGATGGTCTGAAAGGTGCGCGCCACCCCAAGCTCCACCACCCTGTGCGGCTTAAGACCGCGGATGCTGCTGCCCTCAAAGAAGATGTCGCCGGACTCCGGCACGTAGTTACCGGTAATGCAGTTGAACACCGTCGTCTTGCCAGCACCATTGGGACCAATGAGGCCGACCACCGTGCCTTTGTCCACGGTGAAGTTCACGTCACTGAGCGCTACGAGGCCACCGAAGATCTTGGTGATGTCGTTAACGTGCAAAAGACAGGTCTGCGCTTTTGCGGGCGTTGTGTTCTTTCCGAAAAGCATCAGCGCCTCTCCCCGCCGGCCGCCCGAGCCGAACCGATTTTTTTCACGATGCGACTGTAGTCACGGGCCAGAGGCGGCAGCAATCCCTGGGGTCGCCAAATCATCATGAGCATCATGGCCAGGCCAAAGAAAAGCATACGCGACTCGGTGAGACCGCGCATGAGCTCGGGCAGACCAATAAAGAGAAAGGCACTCACCAGGACACCCAGATGGCTGCCGCCCGAAAGTATGACCACGGCAAAGATGATAATGGACTCCATGAAATTAAAGGATGCCGGCGCAATGGTCATCATCTTGGCTGCGTACAGGGTGCCTGCCATTCCGGCCCAGAAGGCGCCCAGCACGAAGGCCATGAGCTTGTAGCCGGCAACGTCCACACCGCAGCCTTCGGCAGCTGTGTCATCGTGCTTGATGTAGTTGAGGGCACGGCCAAGGCGCGAATTCCAGAGAAAATAGAAGAGCAGCACGCTGATACCGCACATACCCCAGACCAGATAGTAAAAATGCACGCTCTTGACGATGCGGAAGCCAAAGGCCACAGGTCTGGAAAGGCCAAAAAGGCCGTTGGAACCACCGGTAATGCCGAAGATGTCATTAACCAGGGCGATACGAACGATTTCCACAATGCCGATGGTGACAATGGCCAGATAGTCGCCGCGCAAATGGATAATGGGCCTGGCCACAACCAGGGCCACCAGGCCGGCGGCCACGCCGGCCACAGGCATGGTCCAGAAGATGGGCCACTGGCAGGTGGTGTTCAAAATGGCCGTGGTGTACGCGCCGATGGCGTAGAAGGCAGCGTGCCCCATGTGAAAGATGCCAGCCTGTCCCAGGATGACGTTGAGGGACAAAGCGAGCAAGGCGTAGAGGCCGATGCTCACGCATACGTCTGTCCAGTAGGCGTTGACAAAGAGGGGCAGCACAGCGATGCCCCCTCCCAGGGCAAGAGCGGCGGCAAAGCGCATTCTTCTGGCGTCGGACATCATAGCTTATCCGCCGTGCGCTCACCAAGCAGGCCCGTAGGCCGCACGATGAGAATAAGAATAAGGACCACAAAGGCCACTGCGTCTTTCCAGGCCACGGCAAAATAGGCCGAGGCCAGTGCCTCCACAACACCCAGCAAAAGCCCGCCCACCATGGCGCCCGGAATATTGCCTATGCCGCCCAGAATGGCAGCTGTGAAGGCCTTGAGGCCGTAGGACCAGCCCATGAGAAAATCAATCTGACCGTAGTAGATGCCCACCAGGATGCCCGCCATGCCGCCGAGAGCAGGACCAATGAGAAAGACCAGCGAGATGACACGGTTGACGTTGATACCCATGAGCCTGGCCGCACCCTGGTCAATGGCCACGGCTCGAATGGCCGCTCCTGTGCGGGTGCGCAGCATGAAGGCCTGCAGGGCCACCATAAGCACAACGCTGATCATGATGACCAGGAAACGCATACCCGGAATGGCGAAGCCGAGAATGGTCACCGTGAAATCCGGGCGCAGAAAGTCCGGATAGACAAAGACACGCGCGCCGTAGATGAGCATGAGAGCATTCTCAAAGAAAATGGATGCGCCCAGAGCGCTGACGACAGCGGACAGCCGCCCCGCGCTGCGCAAGGGACGGTAGGCGACGCGCTCAAGAAGCCACCCTATGAGGGCTACCATGAGGGCGACCAGCACGAATACGCAGAGCACCGCGTAAAAAGGCGGCAAAATCGACGCCAGCCGGCAGGTCACAAGCAGGGTCAGGCCCAGATAGGCGCCTATGGCAAACAGGTCGCCATGAGCGAAGTTGATGAGCTTGAGGACGCCGTAGACCATGGTGTAGCCCAGTGCCACAAGGGCGTAGATGCCGCCTACGGCCAGTCCGTTCAAAAGCTGCTGCAGAAAGAAGTCCATACGCTGTCAAAAAAAAATCCGGGGAGGGGACCATGCCCCTCCCTTCGCACAATTGCCGGCGACGTCTAGAGCCTGGGCTCCAGCTCAAAAGCACCGTCGGCCTTGACTGTGTAGATTCTGTAGAAATCGCCTATGCGGTCGCCCTTTTCGTTAAAGCCCATGCTTCCTGTGATGGCAGGCAGATCGCGGGCAGAGTGCAGGAAGTCAGCGATTTCCCCGGAAGTAAGCTTGCCTGCCTTCAGAGCCTCTTCGATGGCGATGAAGGCGTCGCCGGCCATGACCCCCCAGACAGATACAGGCAAACTGTCATAGGCCGCCTTGAAATCGGCCAGGAAGGTTCTGGCCCTGTCGGTGTCCATGTCCTGAGGCAGAGGCGGGCTGATGAAGAAGTAGCCTTCTGCCGCTGCTGCTCCGGCGATCTTGACCAGATCCGCATGGTTGGAGGCGTCACCGCCCATCATGGGCACATTCCAGCCCATCTCCTTTTTCTGGCGCAGCAGCATGCCGGTCTCGGGATAGTAGCCTGTGAAGAAGATGAACTCAGGGTTCGCAGCCCGCATCTTGGTAAGCGTCGCCGTGTAGTCGCGCTCTCCGGGTGTGAGGGCATCGTAGAAGACGATATTGACGCCACTTCCTTCCAGGGACTTGAGGGTAGCCTCGGCCAGCCCCTTGGAGTAGGAAGAGTTGTCATGCAAAAGCGCAATCTTCCCGTAGGCCTTTTTCTTGATGATGGCTGCAGCCGCATCACCCTGCGCGTCATCACGCGGGCAGGTGCGGAAGAAGTATTTAAGGCCCTTTTCCGTCAGGCGAATGCTGGTGGAACCTGTGCCGATCTGCACGATTTCCGATTCGTCGTAGATGTTCTGACTGGCCTCGGTGACGGCGGAGCCATAGGTGCCAATGACTGCAGTCACCTCGGAGGAGGCCAGCTTCTGGGCAGCAAGGGCTGCAGAACGCGGATCGCCGGCATCATCAGCGATGATGAGCTCGATCTTATGCCCGTTGATGCCGCCGGCCTTGTTAACGTTTTCAACGAGCAGGGACACGATATTCTTCATGTCCATACCCTCAGACGCCCATTTTCCCGTCACCGGGCACATCAGACCCAGTTTGAAATCGTCTGCGGCGCGCACATGGCCGACACAACACAGCGTCAGCGCCAGACAGGCCAGCGTGGCGAAAAATTTGTTCATACTATCCCCCCTGGAAAGTATTGACACAGGACAAGACCATGCCGCGGACCAAGTCCACATGACAGAAACAAGAATTTTAGTCCAAAAAGCAAAGAAATAAAAGCCCCCGCCCGAAATCGGATCGCAGGCCCGGCAAGGCGCATGCAAACTGGCGCAGGCCCCCGCGACCTGCACACAGAAACAGGCAAGATCCTGAAAAACAAGATCTCCTGGCAAGCAAAGGGACGGCCGGAGCCGTCCTCATCATGGCGACGTCCCCGGGCCGCAGACAATCCCGGCGATCAGGAAGACAAAGAGTCCGCTCAAAATCCGGACACGAAATATCGTGTCAGAAACTGCAAAAGAGCACCATTTTCTTCAGTTGCCAGGACAGGGGCAGTGCCGTCGCCCTTCCCCTGCGGCAGGACGCAAAGCTCAGTCTCTCCTGAACTGACCTCCGGCCACGTAGAAGGTGTTTTCCACAATGAACAGTGCCCGGTCGTCAATGCTGAAGACCAGCGTTTCGAGACGTTTCAAGGACATGTTGTTGGTCACCGTCAGGAGGATGTCCTTGTCATTGCCAAGATACGCGCCCTTGCCGCGCATGAGCGTCACCCCGAAGTGAACGCTCACCATGATGGCCTCGCTTATCTCCTCGCCGCGCTCGGAAATGATGAGCACAAGTTTGCGATTGTTGAACATGCCCAGCACGGCATCCACTACGCGGGCATTGATGAACATCATGATGACAGAGGCAAGTACCTTGTCAAGCTCGTAGCCCATGCTCAGGCCAATGGCAAAGATGCCCATGTTCAC
>CAZJPT010000063.1:0-8670 GCA_964547835.1 uncultured Desulfovibrio sp. | reverse complement strand
GAAGGATTTCTACAAAGAGAGAGTACCAGGCGGACACGTTTTGCGTCTGATAGGGTAGGACAGTAACGCCGTATTTCAGAAGTGGTTCGGTCAGGCTGTCTGCGAGAACGCGCTGTACGCCCTGCTGCAGAGGTTCGGCCCAGATGCTGAAACGAGGCACGGCAAGGCTGGAGCTGTCATTGTCGCGGATAACGATACCGTTTCTGTCCAGATAGCCGGGCAGCAGGATCTGTTCAATGGACAGCGTGGTGCGCGGCATGTGGGGTACATTGATGGGTGTACCGTTGCTGCGCAGCATATAAAAATCTGTGGGGCGGCTGGTGCCGCAGCCGGTGGAGAGAAGCAGAAGCAGACAGATCAGAAGATGGGCTGAGTAAAGGAAACGCATTTAATAGGCTCCTTGACGACCGCGTAAGATAGATTCGGGGTTGCGGTCCAGCGTTTCAGCGAAATTACGCAGCGTTCTGGCCGCCGCAGCGCCGTCGCGGATAAGGTTGCCAAGCTGGGTGGCCAAAGGCGAGTGTACGTCTGTCAGGCGGTTGGCCGAGCTGGCCGCGGCACGAATCTGCTCGGCTGCTGCTGCGAGATCCTGCAGAGCCTTGCGTGCCTCGGCCATGGCCTGGGGTGCCTGCTCCGTGCTGATCGCAGCATTGGTCAGAATGCGTTCTACCAGGGCAGGGGTCTTGTCAAGCCCCTTGAGCAGTTCATTCATGCTGTTGAACGTCGTTTCTACTGCTTTGAAGGTATCGGAGATCTGGCCGCTGAGCACGAAGTTGTTGAGATAGGTGAGGGTGGATTCCAGATCAGCGACAATGCGCCGTATGGGCAGGCGGCGCAGGGAGCGCTGCAGATCGTCTATGGGGGAGCTGATGGTGGGGATTTCCAAGAGCGGGTTAGGCGACTGAAAATTGGGCTCTGTGTCGGGATAGAAATCCAGCAGGATACGGGTCTGGCCGGTGAGCAGACTGGCTGTGCTGAGCTGGGCGCGCAGGCCCTTGCGGATCATTTCGCGAATAACTTCCTGCTCGGTGGTTTTGTCCATGACGCGGTCCCCTGAAGTCTGTGTCAGACTATCGGAGGTGATGCGCATGTGGACGGGCGTGATAACGCCGGCATTGCTGGCAGTGGTGATGAGGGAAATGCGTGTCACCGTGCCCAGGGGCACGCCGCGCAGCATGACCGGTGATCCGATGTTGAGACCGGCTACCGAGTGATTGAAATAGAGGACGTACTCGGTGTCGTGCGCCAGGTATTTGTTGCCGCCAAGAGCGATGATGCCGGCGATAAGAAGGGCTATGGCAGTCAGGATAAAGGCGCCGACTGCGGTTTTATGGTGTTCGAGACGCATCGGTAATCAGCGCGGGACCGGCCGCGTGGATGGGGATCCGGGGAAGCGCTGCCTCCTTGGTTGGGGATGGCTTGGGAAGAGGATAAGTCGCACGGGAGTCAGGATGGTGATCCAGGGACACAGACGGTCAGGCCGGAGCTGTATCGCCGCTTCTGGTGAGAAAGCGCATGGTGGCCGGATCCGTCTTTGGATCAGCCAGCAGATCGTGCGGGTTGCCGGAGGCGGTCACGCTGCGGGAGATGTTGTCGAGAAAGATGCAGGTGCTGGCTATGGCGAAGATGCTGGCAAGCTCGTGAGAGACGATGACGAAGGTAGTGCCGAGACTGTCGCGCAGCTCAGCAATAAGGTCGTCCAGCAGTCTGGAGCTTACCGGGTCAAGTCCGGCCGAAGGCTCGTCCAGGAAGAGGACTGCAGGATCCAGGGCCAGGGCGCGGGCAAGTCCCGCACGTTTGCGCATGCCGCCGGAGATCTCCGAGGGATAATAGTCCTCAAAGCCGGCAAGGCCGGTGAGGGCCAGCTTGAGTTTGGCCTGACTGCGGATTTCTGCGGGCGGGAGCGTCGTGTACTGCTGCAGAGGAAGGGAAACATTCTCGGCCAGGGTCATGGAACTCCAGAGCGCGCCCTGCTGAAAGAGCACACCAGTCTGGCGTCTGGCCTGATAACGATCCTCCTCATTGCCAGGCCAGTAGGGATGGCCGCGGAAGGTCACTGTGCCGGCTATGGGTTCCTTGAGCCCCATGAGCACACGCAGAAGGGTGGATTTACCACAGCCGGAACCGCCCATGATGAAGAAGATATCCCCGGCGCGCACGGAGAAGGAGACATTGCGCATGAGAATGAAGCCGCCGTAGCCGACTGTGAGGTCATGGCAGCCAATGAGCTCGGGGGCGTTTGAAGCCTGTGTCTGCTGGGCCATGTTCAGAACTTGAGAACGTTGAAGATGATGGTGATGATGGCCGTGACGCAAATGATGCCTACCAGGGAGTGCACCACAGCCGTCGTGGTGGCCTGACCCACACCCTGGGCGCTGCGGGCGCAGCGCATGCCGTGGTAGCAGCCGAAGACAGCGATCACTAGGCCGAAGGCGGTAGCGTAAATGAGACCGGCCAGGCCGTGCGTGATCTTTACCATGCGGATTGTGTACTGGATGTATTCCATGGGCGAAAGATCAAGCAAGCCCACGCCGACCAGAAAACCACCCAGCATGCCCATGAAATCCGCGAAGACAGTAAGCAGGGGCACCATGATGACCAGGGACAGCACACGGGGCAGCACCAGAAAATCCGTAGGCGATATGCCCATGGTTTCCAGGGCGTCTACTTCCTCGTTGACCTGCATGGTGCCGATAAGGGCGGCGTAGGAAGCGCCTATGCGGCCGGCCATGACGATGCCCACCATGACCGCGCCCATGACGCGCAGCATCCCTATGCCCACAAGGCCTGCCACATAGATCTGAGCGCCGAAGCTGGTAAGCTGTATGGCGCCGACAAAGGCAAGGATGAGGCCAAAGAGGAGGCTGGTGACAGCCACGATACCAAGGGAGCGTATGCTGCACTCATAGAGGCTTTCGAAAAAATCCTGAGAACGCATGGCCGACCGGCCGCAGACCAGCCTGCCAATGGAAATGGCAAGGTCGCCGATGAAGCTCACGAAGTCGCCCAACCGTCCGGGTATCTGTATGCAGGCGCCACCGAATGATGCTAAAAAGCCTTCCTGGACTCTTGCGCGCTCCGAGCCCTGGCGGCTCTCCACGGCAAAAGCCAGCTTCACCAGGCTGAGCAGGGTGTCGGGCAGCTCGTGACGCACGCTGGCGCCGCCTGCCCGAGCCTCGCGAGTCACATCCACCACGAAAGCCAGCAGGGAACTGTCCCAGTGTCCCAGCCCGGAGCAGCGCAGCACAACGCTTTTCACGTCGGCCAGTCCAGCCCTGTGGCGGACATCATCCATTGTGTCTGCAGGCAGCTCGCCCTCCATGGACCAATTGCCGCTGACGGTGATTTCAAGCTTTGTTTCAGTACATTGTACTACAACAGAGGCCGGTTTGTCCGTGTCAGTATTGCTCATGACATCTCGCGGGGCGGACCAGTCACCCTGGTCAGGCAGGTTGACAAAGCGTTGTCAACAGGGGAAACTTCTGGCTGTCCGTTAGAAAAGTGTTGTTTTTTGCACGGTGCCGCTGCCTGGCGGCGCTGCCAGCAGAGATTTGAATATACGCAGTAAAAGCCAGCGGTGCAACTTCCCGGGCGTCTCCTGTCCGGAAAGTCTCAAGTGAGGAACGCATGCCACTACCTGCTCCCTTCACTCCCGACAATCGTCCCCTCTTTCTCATGGACGGGACGGCCTATCTGTACAGGGGGTACTACGCCAACAGCACGCTGCAGCGTTCGGACGGCTTTCCTACCGGAGCCCTGAGTGTGGTGAGCCGCATACTGCTGCGCATTCTGCGCATGGAGTCTCCGGCGCGCTTTGTCTTCATCAAGGACGGGCACGGGCGGCACTTTCGTCACGAAATATATCCGGACTACAAGGCGAACAGGCCGGCTACGCCTGAAGCCCTGGTCAGGCAGATGGAGCCTGTGCGGCGCATGGTGCTGGCCCTCGGGCTCAATTATCTCGAGTCGCAGGGCTGTGAGGCCGATGACTGCATCGCCTCGCTGGCCATGCGCTATGCTGAAACTTGTCCTGTGGTCATTGTGTCTGGTGACAAGGATCTGAAGCAGTGCCTCGGCCAGCGGGTCATCATGTGGGACCCGGGCAGCAAGGAGGAAAAAATCATCACTGCCGCCCAGGTGGAGAAGGAAAACGGCATCCCCCTTTCGCTGTGGCCCGATCTGCAGGCGCTTACCGGTGACAGCGTGGACAACATTCCCGGCGTGCCTGGAATCGGCATCAAGACAGCCCTGCAGATACTGAAGGATTTTCCTGGCCTTGAGGCCATACGCGATCGCTATACTCTGGTCTCGCTCAAGCATCGCAAGAAGCTCGACGGCCACCTCGAGGAGATGTTTACCTGGCGCAGGCTGACCACCCTCTCCACAGAACAGTGCCAGAACATCAGTCTGGACGATCTGGCTGTCAAGCCCATGGACGTCAATGCGGCTCTGTCTGTGGCCAAAGAGTACGAGATGCGCTCGCTCACATGGGAGATAATGGCGCTTGGCCGCAAGACAGCGGCTGGGGCTGGTCAGGAGCCTGCTGCGGCGGATGAGACGGACAAGCCGGTCAGAACGTCCGGGAAAAAGGCCCGGACAAAGCCTGCTGCACGCGATCAGGAAAGCCTTGGTGCCGCCATGGGGCTTTCGCTGCTGGATCTGGCGCGGGCTGGTGACACCTCGTCTCTTGCGAGCGTGGCCGAGACCACGGCCCTTGGCGAGTGCACTGGCGCTCGTCTTGCCCTGCTGCGCCCGGAGGGCGACAACGGTCCTTTGTGCGTGGCCCTGGAACAGGGTGGTAAAATACGGGAATGGATCTGGATCGGCGAGGAAAAGGCGCTGGCTGAATGGTCAGAAGCCGCATCCCTGCTTATTGTCACACACGCCAAGAAACTGCTGGCCAGAACCTCGCCCTGGTGCCAGACCGTGGCGATGCGGCTGCTCCGTGGAGGGCTGTATGATCTGAGTCTCGCCGCCTACCTTTTTAATCCCGAAGAGGGCGATTACTCCTGGCAGAAGATTGTCGGTCAGGCCACACTGCCGGAAAACACGGACGGACAGGGACCAGGCGGCACGGCTCTTGCGCTGGAGCGCTGGGGACGGCAGCGCCTTGAGCGTGACGGTCTGGCAGCGCTCTACAACAATCTCGAGCTGCCGCTCATGCCCGTGCTTGTGGCCATGGAAGAGGTCGGTGTGGCTGTGGACATGGTGGCCTTCCAGAATTTTCTCGGCGAGGTGCGCCAGGATCTCACCAGTCTTGAGCAGGAGATTTACACCAGGGCCGGCGGTCCCTTTAATCTGCGCTCACCGCAGCAGCTGGCCGATGTGCTGTTTAAGCGCCTTGGCCTCAAGGCCACGCGCAGAACAAGTGGCGGCCAGCTCTCCACAAGTCAGGAAGCCCTGGAGGCCCTGGCCGGCAATCCTGTCGTAGACGCAGTGCTGCGCTACCGCAGGCTCGAGAAGATGCGTTCCACCTACCTTGAGCCCCTGCCGCGCCTTACAGACAGACAGAGTCGGCTGCACACGACCTTTAATCAGGAGGCTACGGCTACAGGCAGGCTGTCCTCAAGCAATCCTAATTTGCAGAACATTCCCGTGCGGGGAGCACTTGGCAAGCGCATGCGCTCCTGCTTCGTGGCTTCGCAGGGCTGTCAGCTGGTAAGCTGTGACTACAGCCAGATTGAGCTGCGCGTTCTGGCCAGTCTGAGCCGCGACCAGGCGCTCCTGGACGCCTTTTCCCGCAACGAGGACATACATGCGCGCACAGCTGCCCTCATCTACGAGGTTGAGCCAGCCATGGTGACGAGCGAGCAGCGCCGCAATGCCAAGACCATCAACTTCGGTCTCATTTACGGCATGGGAGCGCAGAAGCTGGCCAGAGAGATTGGCGTTAAGCTGACGGAGGCCAAAGCATTCATCGAGCGCTACTTTGCCAGTCTCACAGGAATCAGGGACTTCTACGCCAGGGTTGAGAGCGATGCCGCACGGGACGGCTACGTGACTACCATGGGGGGCCGGCGCAGGCTGCTGCCCAGAATCAATTCCGATAATGCACAGGAAAAGGCCCTGGCCCGCCGTCAGGCTGTGAACACGGTCATCCAGGGCTCTGCTGCGGATATCATCAAGATGGCCATGCTGCGCGTAAGCGCGGACGAGGAGCTGCGATCCATGGGTGCCAGACTGCTTTTGCAGGTGCACGACGAGCTGGTACTGGAAGTACCCTCCATGCACGCCAGGGAGGCAGGTGCCCGCGTGGCCCTGCTCATGGAAACAGTTATGCCCCAGGGGCACCCCTTCGAGCCGCGTCTCAAGGTGGACTGGGGTATGGGGCCTGACTGGGGCGCTGCGCATTAGTGCCGGAGCACTAATCGAAATCGCTCAATAGCGACTGCATCTTCAGACAGTCCGGGGTGCGGCAGCGATCGCTAAGCTGCTCGCGCAGGCGCGTGCGCGCTGACACAAGATAGCTTGAGGAAATGCCGTTGCGTACGCTGTCCTCTGCCTCGAGAAAGGCGGAGAGCATGTCGCATACCTTGACAACTTGCCCGTCCAGGGGATTGAGCTCGTCCCTGTTGCACGCTGCGTGCAGTTCGTCAAAGGTTGCCAGACGTACAGCTGTATCGTCGCGTATGATGCGCTCATCAAATTCAGAGCCGCTGTCCATGCCCAGCCAGTAGCGCAGGGCTGTGGTGAACTGCGTTTCGCCAGCGTCATCCAGAGGCTCGAAGATGCGGCGTGACAGCTCCTCACACTCGCATTCGCGGATGAGGCTGGCTATGGCCTCGGAAGATTTCTTGACAGGGGAGATGATGTCCCTGGTGAGCAGCTCGGGCAGGTCATGAAAGAGACCGCAGAAAAAATTGTTGACGCGGCGGGCCCGGCAGGCGCCAAAGGTGAGACTGTACAGATAGGACATGGCACCGACGAAGAACATATGTCCGAGCACATCGGTCTGAGGTATACGCGGAATCCGCGTCCAGCGCACCTGAAAGCGCAGCTGGCCACAGAAGCCGGCGAAACGGGCCAGGGGCGTGGTATGGTCGAGGATGTCGGACATGCCGGGCACGTCCAGGCTCAAGTCGTGCAGGCGGGCATCAAAGTCGCGGCCTATGCTTTCCATCTCCGGGTCAAAGATATTGAGGGGCTGGATGAGTTTGTACTCCCAGTGCGAGGCGTACTGATGGGCCGCACTGAGCAGGCGTCTTGCCGGCGTGTTCTTCTCCCTGTCCGCGTGCCAGGCTTTGAAACGTTCCCAGAAGGAAGCCATGGGGGAGATAACGGGCTCGAGCTCCCGCAGCACGTAGTCAACAAGTCTTGCGTATTGCTCTTCGTTCGCCTTGAGGCGGTAGAAGATGGGCGGTTTGATATCCGTGGTGACGGTGCGGAAAAGGTAGTCAAACAGGGCGCCCTCGATCACTGTTTCCGCCAGGACGAGATTCTGGGCGCGTGTCTGCTCCCGTGATGCGCGACTCAAGAGCAGGGCGGCCACGATCATTTTATGGGCCTGCTTGTCAATCTCGGCCAGAGGGCAGGGACGCAGCTTGTCGTTCCAGCGCAGCATGGAAGATCCGGAAAAAATCTGGCGCAGCATTCCCTTGCGGATCTGTTCTTCGTGTATCAGAGTGCTGGCACTAATGGGAGAGTCTGGCACGTCGTATACCTTCTGCAGCGTTTGCCCGGTCGTGTGAGCCTGTATTGAAATCGGCAAAATACGTGCCGCAGCGAAAAACAGACCTTGACAGGGATGTTGAAAATCCGTAATGAACACCGTTCAGGCACATACCGTCATCCCCGTTAGGCGGGTCTGCCGCTCATACCTGAAGGAAATTTTTGACACGAGTGGATGCTGCGTAAGCGGATCCAACGGAGTTGTATTTTATGAAGACCTACAGTCCCATACCGGAGGACATTGACCGTCAGTGGTTTGTTGTTGATGCCCGGGATAAGGTGCTTGGACGTCTGGCCAGCCAGATCGCCCATCGTCTGCGCGGCAAGCACAAGCCTGAATTCGCTCCCCATATGGATAACGGGGATTTCATTATTGTGGTCAACTGCGAAAAGATCAAGGTGACCGGCACCAAGATGGAGAAGAAGCTGTACTACCGCCATTCCGGCTGGGTAGGCGGCCTCAAGAGCACCACACTCAGCGACATGATGGCCAGCAAGCCTGAGCGCGTTCTCATGCACGCGGTTCGCGGCATGCTGCCCAGGAACCGCCTGTCCCGCGATCTGCTCAAGAAACTCAAGATTTACGCCGGCCCAGAGCATCCTCATAGCGCCCAGATGCCGCAGCCTCTTGAATTGCCCTATTAAGGAGAGTCGTTATGAGCAATTTCCATTACGGCACCGGGCGTCGCAAGACCGCTACGGCTCGTACACGCTTGTACTCTGGTTCCGGGAACATTACCGTGAACGGTCGCCCCTATCAGGAATATTTTAATCGCAAGACCCTGCAGATGGTGGTCAATCAGCCACTGAAGCTCGTCAATCTGGACGACAAGATTGATGTGCGCGTCAACGTCTGTGGTGGGGGCAATGCCGGCCAGGCCGAGGCCGTGCGTCACGGCATCAGCCGTGCTCTTCTTATGCTTGATCCGGGGCTGCGCTCCGTGCTGAAGAAGGCAGGCTACCTGACCCGTGACTCCCGCAAGAAGGAACGCAAGAAGTACG
>CAZJPT010000062.1:0-8855 GCA_964547835.1 uncultured Desulfovibrio sp. | reverse complement strand
CAGCGGCAGCATCAGCACACTGTCGCTGTCATCCCGAGGAAAGAGCACTCTTTCCGCACCTTCTCGCCAGAGGAGCGCCGTGCACCGCACTCCTCTGGTGCCTTTGTGGGCCAGAATCCCGCGGTCTTGAGGATTCCGTGATTCTGGTCCGCTTCACATTCCTGTTTTGCTGCAAAGCCGTCCTCGCATCACAGACGCCTGGGCGGCTTTGCTCGTTGTACACTCGCAGTGCGCCGGTTTGCAGAGGACAGGAACTATGAAATCATGGTTGAAGTGGGTCGGGTGTTCCCTGTATGCCCACGTTGTCCGCCAGGGTTGGGAATTATCCGCAAACAACCTGGGCATTTTCCAAATAGAGGTCGTATCATTCGCTTTCCGCAAGGTCCGCGTTTGGTCAATTGCTTTCGGACAGTTCCATGCTCGCCCTGGACAGCCTGCGTCCTGACGCGATTCAGCCCCATAAATTCCTTTGTCGCGGATGCTCACAGTGCTTGCCGGGATACGCTTCCCCATCCTCTGTCCGGCACGATGCCTCACAGCAGCACACCCAAAGGCAGCTGGCTTTGCAACAACTTTCGCAGTTTTCCGTTCCTGCGCAGCCATTTCACGTGCCTGCTGACACTGCTGGCCTGTCGCGTCATAAAACCAGTCGCTTTCAAATTGAAACACTTCTCCTGGCTGAACCTGCCGTCCCTGGCCCCGGGAATACCTGAAGAGCCGAAAAAAACGTTTTGCCTTTTCGCCTGTGCGGCGCCATGATGCAACCGCAACCAGGGAGTCGTCATGTCTTTTGTGAACACATTTTCCGTCATACAAAACATTGCCGAAGAGCGCATTGTCGAGGCTATAAAGCGGGGAGAGTTCGACAACCTGCCTGGTCACGGCGCACCGCTGCCAAAGTGCGATGACGCCAATGTTCCGGAAGATCTGCGCATGGCCTATCATGTCCTCAAGAACGCCAACTGCCTGCCCCCGGAACTTGAGGATCGCCGCGAAATCAGCAATCTCGCCGACATGCTCGAAAAGCAAAGCGACGAACGTGCACGAGTCGAACAGATGCGCCGCCTTGAGTTTCTAATCATGCGTATCAAAACACGCTCGGGACGCAGTCTTGCCCTGCACGCGGAAGACGACGCCTATCTTGACAGAATACTTGATCGTCTGCGTTCCAGGACCAAACGCGGCACGGGCTGCTGACGTCTGTGCTCTGTGCGCACAGGCACCCTGCATAACGACAAGGCCAATAGCACCTTCTCGTCCTGGAGACATCGTTTTTGCAGCGCCATGGTCTGGCTTTTTGGCGCCAAAGCAGGTAACTTTCCATTACCGGCTTCAGATCGCGCCCAGTCATGCGCCTTTGGCGCCGTACACTGACGAAAAAAAAACAAGCGGAAAGGGGCTTTTCCCTTGCCGCCTGGGGAGGATGTATGGATTTTCTGGATCTTGTCACCGCCGCCCGCACTTGCCGCCGTTTCCGCCAGAGCGAGGGGATGCCCGGGGGCACGCTGGACTGGCTCGTGGAATGTGCCAGACGCACACCCTGCGGCAGTAACGCCCAGATTCTCAGATTTGCCCTGGTCGAATCACCAGAGGGTTGTGCCGCTATCTATCCAGCCCTGAAATGGGCTGCCTTTTTCAAGGACTGGGACGGACCAGACGAAGGCGAGCGTCCTGCTGGCTACGTGATTATTCTCATCAAGACCGAGTTCCTGCGCGCCGTGAACAAGGCCATTGATATCGGCATTGCCGCCCAGACCATACAGCTGGCCGCCCAGAGCAGGGATATCGGCTGCTGCATGCTGCTCTCCTTCAACCACGACAGTATCAAGCAGACCCTGGACATTCCCGAGGACTACGAGCCTGTGCTGGTCCTGGCCCTGGGCCTGCAGAAGGAAATACGTGTTATGGACACGGCTACAGACGAAGAAGGGGCGACCCGCTACTGGCGTGATGACAAGGGCGTGCATCACGTGCCCAAGCTGCCCCTTGAACGTCTCGTTATCGACAGAAAATAATCTACGGCACACGCTGCTCCTGTCCTGCGCTCAGAAACCGGTCCTTGTGCCGGCAGCCTGGTAGCGCTGTTGATGGCAGCAAAGGCAGTCAGCTGCTGTCCGGACCTGACATGAGGACGACGTCCTTTCCGCGCAATGCGGAGCAGACCTCGTCCTCATTGTCGTTGCGCCGCAAGGGTTTACGCCGCATCTGGTAAAAAGCGGCTACTCGAAGATCGCCTCCGGGAAGTAGATATGCATGATGTTTGTGAAGAAGACCTGGAAGAACAACACAAACAATACGGCGAATGCGAGGTTGGACACCAGCGTCCGCCCCGTTTTTGACGGGCCCATGGCCGTGAGGGCAGCAAACATGCCCAGCACCATGAAGATCTTGAAGGAAATATACATGGCGCCAAGGACCTGTCCGGCAAAGATAAGGACCAGAATCAGCCAGCGCAAAGGCGGTATGCCATCAAAAAAGGAATAGGAGCCGGCTGCCATGAACACTGCTCGCACAGCCATGAGCAGGCTGCAAATAAGAAGCAGCCAGAGGACGCTCATGGGAAAGAGCACGCCCTCGGTCGGAATGCCGTCAAGCTGACTCTGCATAACAAGGCTGAACCCGGCGATGATGATTGCTGTGACGATATCGACGGTCCGTTCTTTCATAATGATTCTCCAGTACCGGGGCCGCGCCCGGGAGCGTCTTGAAAAAGTCAGGCCTTCCCTGCCTTTTTGCGGTCAGAGCATTCCCTGTATATGGAATAGCCCAGTGACAGGACCGTGAGGGCGATGAAAACAAGACTCTGCGGACGGGAGAAGAAGAACATCATGACGTTTCCTTCTGCGGCTCCCAGGTGCAGGGAGAGCTTGAAGCCCTCTTCCATGGTGCTGCCCAGGATGAGACCGAGAGCCATGGGCGCAACGCCGAACTTGAAGCGCACCAGGGCGTAACCAAGGATGCCGCAGGCAGCCATGGAGATGACGTCCATCACCGAGCTGCTGATGGAATAGGCGCCGACAATGGACAGTGCCAGAATGGCTGTCAAAAGGTAGTGCTGGGGGATTTTCAGGGCTCGTACAAAAACGCGGACAAAGCCCAGACCGAGAATCAGGATAATGATATTGGAAAGAATGAGACCAAAGGCGTACGTAAAGACGATGTCACCTTGTTCATTGAAGAGATTGAAGCCTGGTTTGAGGCCGTGCGTCATGAGGGCGCCAAGCATGACAGCTGCCGGAGCGCTTCCCGGAATGCCCAGGGTGAGCATGGGGATCTGCGCACCGCCGACAACGGCGTTGTTGCAGACCTCAGGCGCCATAACACCTTCCATGATGCCGGTCCCGAATTTTTCGGGTGTCCTGGAAAAGCGCCTGGCCTCGTTGTAGGCCACAAAGGTAGCAATATTGCCGCCAGCACCGGGCATGATGCCGACGATAAGACCAACTATGCCGCCGACCAGCACCACCCAGATGCGGCGCATGAAATCCTTGAGCGTCTGCCAGAAGACGCCGGAAACCGGGTTGTAGGGAGCCATGGCCCCGTGCTCGCCGGCAGGACGCGCCAGCATGAGCACCTGCGGTATGGCAAAGAGCCCGATGAGAGCCGGAACTACATTGATGCCGCTCATCAGTTCGATGGTGTTGAAGGTGAAGCGCGGATAGCCGGTAACCGGATCCATGCCCACGCATGCCAGGAGCAGACCGATAAGTGCGCCGATAACGCCTTTGAGGACGTTGCCGGACGAGAGCGAAGCGATGATGGTCAGGGCAAAGACGCAGAGCCAGAACTGCTCTGGGGCTCCGAACTGCATGGATACATAAGCCAGGGGTGTCGACAGGCAGAGCAGTGCAGCGACACCAAACAGACCGCCGAAAACAGAGGCAATCAGAGCCGTCAACAGCGCTTTCTGCGCTTCTCCGCGCTGCGCCATGGGATGCCCGTCAAAAGTTGTGCACAAGGCCGCCGCAGTCCCTGGCGTGTTGATGAGAATGGCGGGAATGGAGCCACCGTACTCGGAACCGCAGTACACGGAACCGAGCATGAGAAGCGCAGTCGCCGGCTCAAGACCAAAGGTGAAGGGCATGAGGAGTGCTATGCCCAGGGTGCCGTTCAGACCCGGTATGGCGCCCATGATAATACCAAAGCTGGCACTCAGCGCCATGAGCAGCAGCGTTACCGGGTCACACAGGTTGGACAGAACAATCCATGGATCAAACATCTTTCTACTCTCCCGTGTACCGGAAAAGGTTTTGACGCAGGGAAAACCACATCCCTGCCAGGGCCGCGAACACAGTCACGACAGCGCAGGTCTGCCTGGCAGCGCCCCGCACCATGCCCTCCCGGAGCAGCCATGAACCGGGAGGCACGGTGGGAAAATATGGTCACTGGCTGCGGCCTTGCTGGTTTATACCGCAGGGAGGAACGTTTTCGCACAAGACGCCCGTGCCGCAGGGGCAGGACAAAAACACACAGATGCCGCCGGAAAAAGGGCCCAGGTGCTGAAACAGAAAAGCAGGCTCACTGGCATGCTCACTTCGAAACAATATTGCGGGCAGCGCAGCAGGATGCTGCCCCCTACTGCAGAAAACCGGCTTCCTTCATAATCTTTTCAGCCCGGCCATGCTCCTGCCCGATGATCCTGCCAAATTCCTCACCTTCCACAAAATACGGCATCAGACCGCCGGCCTTGACGGCTTCCTGGTACTCGGGATTGGAGCAGATTTCCCTGAACTTGCCTTCCAGGTACTTGCGGGCCTCTTCCGGGAAGTTATTGGGTGTTGCCAGGCCGCGCACCTTGGCGGACTCAAGTTCATAACCAAGTTCAAAGAAGGTGGGAACGTCGGGACAAAGCTCATAGCGTTCCTTCCTGGCCAGGGCCAGACCGCGGGCGTTTTCCAGACGCAGGAAGTTCGAGGTCGAGCCAAAGTAGGCGTCCACCTCACCGCTGGTCAGCGCCGGCGCTGCCTTGCCGCCGCCGGGATAGGGAATCTGCGTGAATTTGGTGCCGGTCAGCTTCTCAATCTGCAGCAGGAAAAGATGGTCGCCCGTGAACCTGCCCACAGTTGCTACCTTGAGTTTGCCGGGATTTGCCCTGGCGTAGTCAACGAGCTCTGCAAACGTTTTAAAGGGACTGTCCTCGCGCACCATGACCACGTCGGGGTCATAGACAAGGCTGCACAGCGGACTCAGCTGGGCTGTCTGATAACCGGGCTGCCCCTTGGCGCGCATCATGGGCTGCAGCACGATATGGGGCAGGTCAACGCCGCCGATGGTGTAGCCGTCTGTCTTGAGACCAGCCAGCCAGGTCCAGCCGATTTCACCGCCGGCACCAGGCCGGTAGGTCACGACCAGCGGCTGGGAAATGACACCCTTGGCGTATTTTTCCAGCAATCTGTGGCTGACGTCACTACCGCCGCCGGCATTGAAGGCCGTCATGAGCGTGATGGGCCTGCCAGGATATGAAGCGGCCACTGCCGCAGAGGTCATGAGAACTAAAGACAGCATCAGGGACAGGGAGAGAAGCAGTTTCTTCATTGCGTATCAGCGCTGTTTGTTCTCCGCGTCATGCGGCAGAACATGCGCTGCCTCCTTGTTTCAGTGTTCATGAAGGGAAAAATGGTCATGGACTGCCGCCTTATCAAAGCGCCCCGGGGGGCGCGGTCTGTCTGTATCATGTCCTGACTTCAGGGACGCTGCCTGTTGCACCGCGTCCCCATGGCAAAAAACAAAGGGGTGAAACGGGCTGCCTTTGGACAGTCAGCAGTCAAGCGCCTTTTCTACAGCTGCAATTTCTGGCGCAATCACGTCCGGGATTTCGCTCTCTTCTGTGGCGACCCTGGGATTGTTCAGCCCGTGGCCAGTGAGGTTGCACACCGTGACACCGGGATTCTCAAACCCAGGCGTTTTGACAAGGTGTTTGAGCGCAGCCAGGGAGGCAACGCCTGCTGGTTCCGTGAAAATCCCTTCGGCTCTGCCGAGCTCGCGTATGGCGTGCAGAAAATCCTCATCCGTAATGCTGATCATTGTGCCGCCGGTCTCCCGCACGGCCTTGAGGCAGTATGCTCCCCAGTAGGGATTGTTGTTCATGATGGCGTCAGAAAGCGAGGGTTTCTTTTCCACAGGCGTCACTGTGTCACGCCCTTCGCGGAAGGCTGTAGCCGTCGGATCGCAGGCCGTGAGCTGCACGCCCACAAGGCGCGGCATATGGTCTATAAAGCCGCACTCAAGCATTTCCTTGAAAGCATCATGGGCAGCTACCATGCCGGCGCCGCCGCCGCAGGGAATGACCACCGTGTCCGGAGCTTTTCCAAGCTGGCGCACAATGCCGTAGGCAAAGGTGCGCTTGCCGCAGATGCGGTAGGGATTGGGACCACCGCACTGGAAAAAGCCGTGACGCGCAACCATTTCCGCGCAGACATTGCTGGCCGTTGCCATGTCGCCGTCTATACGCACCACGCGGCCGCCGTAGACAAGACTTTTAAAGATTTTTGCAGGCGATACGTTCTTCTGCACAAAGACGATGGACCTAAGACCGGCGCGTGAGGCGTAGGCGGACACGCTTGCCGCGTTATTGCCAGATGAGGAGACGCACACGGTGTCAGCACCAAAGGCAACAGCCTTGAGCACGCACAGCGACGTGCCGCGATCCTTGAGGGACAGAGTCGGTCCCTGCTCCATTTTGAAATAAAGCTTGTCTATGCCGAGGCTTTTGCCCAGCACGTGTGCGCGAAGCAGGGGACTTTCCTGCTCGCCGAGGCTTACGCGATCAATCAGGGCCGCATCGTCTATGGGCAAGATGGGCATCCACTGCTTGAGCAGGCTTCCGTCCACCGGCCAGGGCAGACCAGAAGCGAGCGTCCTGGCGAGACTTTCCTTGTCGAATGTGACGCGCATGGCGCCGCCGCAGCCGGGGCAGGACAGATTGCGCGCCGACTCAGGCACGCTGTTGCCGCACACGCGGCATTTCAGTCCCAGACATTGAGCTTGCACTACAGACCTCCTTGACGGAAAGAGGATGTACAGGAACAGAAGTAATTATATTGTCTTCTGTCGACAGCATCAGGGAAGACAGGTGTGCCGACAACAGGAACATTGCTTGTTGCTGTTCCGCAGCCTGTTTCGGCTTGAGGATACAGGGCGCGACCAGGGCTGACGGGCAGCGTCGGCCGCGCCTTGAGCGCCACAGCGCCTGCTGACAGCAAGATGCGGCAGCCTCAATTCCTCATGGGGGAATTATTTCGCAAAGGCTTCCTTCAAGGCTTCACCATAGGAGGCGTACTCTTCAGCATAAAACTTCTGTGCCTCGTCAGGTTCCAGCCACCAGGGATTCATGCTCAGTCTGCGAATGGCCTCGGCGTACTCAGGGCTGTTCACCACCTCGCGCATGGTGTCGACAAGGACCTTGAGCGCCTCGTCCGGGATACCCTTAGGTGCAATGCAGGCCTGCCACATGATGAAGTTCTTGTTCAGGCTGATGTCCCTGGCATTGGGCATGGGCAGGTTGTCCACGACCTTGTCCGAGAACTGTACCAGCCCTATGACCTCATACTGGGCCAGGGCGACTGGCATGTCGGCATGGAGCTGCAGCCGATCTGCCGCAATCTCCTTCATGATCTCAGGTGTCGAACGGTAGGGGACGTAGCGGAACTTGAGGCCGTAGTGTTTGGCCAAAGCCAGTACAGGCACGTGGCTCATGTTGCCGATACCGCTGATGCCGACAATATACTTGCCGGGATTCCTGCGGACGATCTCCACCATCTCGTCAATGTTTTTCCAGGGCGCATTCTTGCTGGTCATGAGCACCACAGGCTGCTGCGTGGCCATGCCGATGAACTGGAAGCTGTCCACGCCATAAGGCAGTTCCTTCATGTGGGGCTGCAGGCACAGAGCACCAGTGGGATCAAAACCGATGGTGTAGCCGTCGGGCTTTGCCTGAGCTATCTGCGTTGTTCCCTGGGTGCCGCCGGCGCCAACTACATTCTGCACGACAACAGGCTGGCCAAGCTTCTTTTCCATCATGCCGGCCAGAACACGCGCAGGAAGATCATTGGAACCGCCTGCACCAAAGGGCACGATCATGGTAATGGGACGCTCCGGATAGGCGGCATGACCCTGACCTGGCCAGGACAGCAGCACAAGTGCTGCCGCAACCGCACAAAGTCTCCATAATTTCAACATAGCAGAACTCCTTTTCGTTGAAAAAAAGCGCAGGCGTCATTGTCACGGCAGAGGTATCTGTCACGAATGCCCCTGCGCTTTGCGGGACTTCATGTCCCGCACATGGGGAGCGATGATGATGAAGAGCGTGATGACGAACAGGCACATGGCTATGGGCGACGCGGACACGTACTCGAGCCAGCCCTGATCCGCCTTGTACATGATCATCTGCATGATGCTCATTTCAAACTGCTGTCCGAGCACAAGGCCTATGACAATGGGCGGCATGGGGAACTGACAGCGGCGCAGCACGTAGGCGGCGATGCCTGCGCCAATGGTGACCACAACGTCATTGATGTTGCCGCGGGAACTGTAGGAGCCGAGTACGCAGAGCATGGCTATCATGCCCATGAGGATGGGTTCCGGGGTCTTCAGCAGGAAATTGAAGATCCTGGTGGTCAGCGAGCAGCAGGGCCACATGAGCACGTTGGCTACAGCCAGGGCCACGAAAATACCATAGACAATGGCCGGGTTGTCGGCCATGAGACGGACGCCCGGAGTGATGCCGTGCAGAATGAAGGTGGCCAGCATGATGGCCGTAACCGGATCTCCGGGAATGCCCAGGGCCAGGGATGGCACAAGGGCGCCACCGGTGACAGCGTTGTTGGCAGACTCGGCAGCTATGATGCTGTCCGGCT
>CAZJPT010000061.1:0-8897 GCA_964547835.1 uncultured Desulfovibrio sp. | reverse complement strand
CGGGGAGGAATCTCAACCTCCATGTTTTCGCCAGCTTTGCGTGGCGCACTATGTTCTATTTAAAATTAAGAGGAGATCTCAAAACTCTAGATACACCATCTTAACACATTGGGCTCTACGGGGGTAAGTGTTGCTTAATAAATTCAAGTACTTGCATTTAACACGCTGAAATCACTGAGAGAATAGGGAGTACCGCATTCCGGGCAAAGTTTTGGATGTTCAGGATGAATGTCTAAGTATATGATTTTCTCTCATTTTTCGATTTCTGGAGTGACGTTATCTACCAGAGCATTCTGGACATCCAAAACGAATTCAGCAAGTATGGTATCAGCCATTGTGCCCTCTCTTGTTTGTTTATAGATGGTTGTAACAATAGAGGAAGTACAATGGTTTTTCTAGTCTTTTATGGGTTGATCATGAAAAAAATAGAGATGAAATAGAGATGAAATAGAATTGAGCCCATGAAGAGTGAAACATGGAGATCGATAAGTTTGGCACGCAAATTGCATAAAAGTAGTGTTCGAAAAATATTTCAGTGATTTCATCGTGTTATATGTAAGTAATTGGTTTTATTTTTAAGCAACACCTCTCCCCGTAGAGCCACACATTGCTTTTATGTACAGCATTGTGCGATTTGAGATGTCCTCTAAAATGCCGGCTGAACATTATGGCATCATAACATCATGGCCAGGAATATAATATCCGGGCGGCTTGAGATCAAATACGAGAAAGGAGGTGTCCGTCTGCCAGAATACAGGGGAAAGGACCCAAAGATGTCTGAGAGCCGTCATATACATTGTATACCTGGGATATGTGTGTGGGAAAATAGCTGGAGGCGTATCGCGGGGGATCAAGGGACAGCCTGGCAGAAAGACCAGGGTGATATGGCGCCAGTCAGGCGTTTTGCCAGTCAGATTTCTTCTTGTTTTTTTGGGAGCCAGGGTATAACAGACTCTCGTTTAGAGCGAAAAAGAGGGAAAAAGCCGCGCTGCCTGGTGGCTGGTTTTTCTCCTTGTATGTTCACCCATTGTCCGTCTGTCTGGACTCCTGTGTTTTTTGGGGCTGCCAGGCGGTTTTGTACGGGAGACACGCCGCCATGGCCATGAACGATTACCTAAAAAAAATTCTCCTCAGCCGTGTGTATGATGTTGCCGTGGAAACTCCTCTCGAGATCGCGGAAATCATGTCCCGCCGGCTCGACAACACGGTGCTTCTCAAACGCGAGGACACACAGCCAGTCTTTTCCTTCAAGCTGCGCGGAGCCTACAACAAGATGGCGCAGCTGAGCAGGGCGGAGCTTGACCGTGGCGTTATCGCCGCCTCGGCCGGCAATCACGCCCAGGGTGTGGCGCTGTCCGCACGGACGCTTGGCTGTCAGGCAATCATCGTTATGCCCGAGACCAGCCCGGCAATCAAGATCCGCGCCGTGGAGCGTCTCGGCGGCAAGGTAGTGCTTTTTGGCGAGTCCTTTAGTGACTGCGTTTCAAAAACAAGGCAGCTTGTGGAGGAAACCGGAGCTGTTTTTATTCCGCCTTTTGACGATGAAGACGTCATCGCCGGGCAGGGGACCATTGCCATGGAAATTCTGCGCCAGAATCCCGGTCCCCTGGACGCAGTGTTTGTGCCCATTGGCGGTGGGGGGCTCGCCGCTGGCGTAGGCGTCTACATCAAGCAGCTCCGCCCCGAGGTCAAGGTCATTGGCGTGGAGCCCGTTGACTCGGACGACATGCGTCGCTCCATCGCCGCCGGCCGTCCCGTGGAAATGCGGGAGGTCGGTCTGTTTGCCGACGGTGTGGCAGTCAAGCTCGTGGGCGAGAAGACTTTTGAGATCTGCCGCGATTGTCTGGACGACATTGTGCTCGTGGACACGGACGCCATATGCAGCGCCATCAAGGATATTTTTGAAGACACGCGTGTTGTGGCAGAGCCGGCCGGTGCGCTGTCACTGGCAGGTCTCAAGGCCTATGCCAGAAGGATGGACTGGCATGGCAAACGCCTGGCCTGCATCGTCAGCGGCGCCAACATGAATTTTGACCGACTGGGTTATGTCACTGATCGTGCCGCCATAGGCAGCGATCGCGAGGCACTCTTCGCTGTGGGCGTCCCCGAGAAGATTGGCTCATTCCGCACCCTCATACACTGCATCGGCAACCGCAACATCACCGAGGTGTGCACGCGCTTCTCAGACCCCGAGCGCAGCCATGTCTTTCTGGGACTGTCTTTGTCCGATCCCGGGGAAAAGGCGGGAATCATGGACAGCCTGCGCGCTCAGGGGTTTGATGTGACGGACATGAGCGCCAACGAACTGGCCAAGGTGCACATCCGCCATCTCGTTGGCGGTAATGCGCCCTGGATCAAGGACGAAAAGGTTTACCGCTTCTTCTTCCCCGAGCATCCCGGAGCTCTTTTGAACTTCATGGATGCCATGCACATGAACTTCAACATTACTCTTTTCCAGTACCGCTATCATGGCGCTGATTTTGGTCGCGTACTGGTGGGCATTGATGTCCCCGCGGCCAAGGAAAAGCTGTTCCACGAATTTCTGGAGCGCGTGAAGGAGATGGGCTACCCCTACGTCGAGGAAACGGACAACGAGGCCTACCGCATCTTCCTGGGCTACCATCGTTAAGGTGTTCTGCACGAAATACAGCGCCTGCGCCTGGGAGCCTTGCGGTCCTCAAGCGTGAATTTTTCTGAAAGCGGTACAACCTCCCTTCCAGGTATCGATATTTTTGGGAGTGAGCACCGCTTTCAGGAAAGTTCATGTCCAGCAGTTCTCTGTCAGATGAGCTGCTTCATACAGTGTTCATCCGAGTCAAGGCTCTTGTTCATGCAGCTGATGTTCTTGATGTTGGCCGGATTTTCTGGATCAGTTCATTCTACTCCCTGGCTTGATGTCAGAAAATGGGGCGCAAAT
The DNA here is from genome assembly GCA_964547835.1 of uncultured Desulfovibrio sp. Classification (GTDB taxonomy): domain Bacteria; phylum Desulfobacterota; class Desulfovibrionia; order Desulfovibrionales; family Desulfovibrionaceae; genus Desulfovibrio. Next base: position 5,980 of record CAZJPT010000061.1, on the reverse strand, counting down.
GACACCGGCAGTATGACCTCAGAATCTGCCAGCGGCACGTAAAAAGACGAGCAGCACAGGAAGAAGCGCCAGAAAAAGCTGATGACGCCGCGGACGGGCAAAGATGAAGGCCCAGCAGACGATGCTGGCTGCAGTAACCAGGAAGGGCCCAAAGCGCATGATGGACATGCGCAGCCCGCTGCCCATGGACGCCATGGAATGAAAGGCCACGTAGCTTGCGTCCATAAATTGAAAGGCCGCGCCGGCCAGAGCAAATGCCGTGCACATGCGCAGCGTGATCTTGTCTTCGTCCGAAAGGGGAGCGACTTCCTCAGCGGTGCCAGGTATGACCTCAGCCCGGCGGCGTTCCCTGTTCTGACGTTTGATCTCGGCAGATACAGGCGTCAGGGACAAAAAGAAGTGCAGCACAGCCAGGGCACCGGCTGGTAGAAGCGCGCCGCAGCAAGTGCGCCAGGTATGTTTGGCAAGGACATTGAAAACAGTTTCCGATGTCATCTGCTCGGGCAGTCCCAGAAAGGGCCAGCTGCGCACCATGAACGAAGCAGCCATGCAGGCAAAGGCGACCAGGGCGAAACACGCCGCCAGGGTGGCCCGTCGCCGCATCCATTGCGCCGTATTGGCATCGAGGTCAGCTACGGCCGTACGCCACACCGGGCTGGCCAGCATGGCGCAGAACACGAGCATAAGCACGCCGGCTGCATCGCCAATGGTCGCGTAGGTAGTGGCCAGCCAGGGCAGCGCCAGAGGCTCGAATGGCTGGGGTTCCAGGGAAGGCATGGCCGAGGGGAGGGCCACAAGGCTGACAAAGCCGCTGCCGGCTACGGCCAGGACGGCAAACACGCCGGTAACAAGGCCGAGTTTGTAGAACATTTGTCCGACCCTTGCCATGGCGCCGCGCTGCGTTCTGCGGCCGAGAATCAGGCAGAGCAGCAGCATGACGGGAAGGGCCAGCGCGGCCTCGGTAGCGACATTCAGTATGGATTCAGCGGCTTGCCAGATGGCCAGCCAGAAGGGGACTTGCATAGAACCTGCCTGTATTCTTGTTGGAAGTGATGCTGCGCATAGTATGTTGAAACGAAGGGGTCTGCAAGAAGCACGCGACCGTCAGTACGCATGTATATGCGGAATACGGGAAAAGGGTCATCAGCGCGGGAGCGCCAATGACCCTTGAAACATATACTCAGCCGTCAGAGCGGCGAAAAACGCAGGTTATTCCTCGTCGCCTTCCCACTTGATAAAGCCCGGGGTGACGTCACGCATGGCGTTGACTATCAGTTCGACGATGCCGCCATAGGCGAAGCTATTCTTGCCAAAGAGATCGTTTGTTTCCAGCATGTCGCGGATCTGCCCCTTGCAGTTGGAGCAGGGCGCACAGATGTACTTTCTTGTCTCAGGCCCGAGGCAGTCTTTGAAGGCTTCTTGAATCTGCCACATCTTTTTGCGGGCGGTGATGTTGCTGCGCCAGGCGTCTACGTTGTTGCGGCTGATGATGGCAAAGCCGGAGCCGCCGCCGCAGCAGTAGTTGTTTACACCGTGGCAGGGCATTTCCCTGAACTGCGGAGCGATGGCACGCAGGATTTCACGCTGGGGCTCTACAATACCCATAAGACGCACGATGTTGCAGGGGTCATGCAGGGTGACAGGGAAGTTGTTGCGCGAGGGATCGAGATCCAGGCGGCCTTCCTTAATAATGTTGTTCAAAGTCACGTAGCAGATTTCGCGCGGGACCTGCAGCTCCATGGGAATAATGCGGTCGGCGATGACGGTCAGTCCCTTGGAAGCGTGGCCGCATTCACCGATGACGATCTTCTTGACGCCGAGTTCCTTGGCGGCCATCATATGCTGCAGGGCAATACGGGCGGTCTGGGCGTCGTCGTAGAAGAGGCCGTAGTTGACGCCGTCATAGCCGAGCATCTTGGAGGACAGTGTCCAGGAGAGGCCGGCTTTGTTGAAGATCAGGGAGAAGCAGGCGATGTTTTCGGGCCAGGCCATGACTTCGCCGGCATTGTGGAGAAGCAGAATGTCAGCGCCCTGTTTGTCAAAGGGCGTCTCAATGCCCACACCGGTGATCTCGCTGTAATCTTCGTCAATAAACTCAACGTTTTCCTTAACGATCTCAGGGGTCATGCCGGTGGATGAGCCGCGCTGCATCTGCAGCTCAGTGCCCTTCTGATGGAGCTCCTTGGGTGCAAAGCCCATCTCCTGGCTGAAGATTTTGCGCAGCTCGCGGGCGATGAGGGCGTTGTCAACGCCTATGGGACAGACCTGGGCGCAGCGGCGGCACAGGTTGCAGCGATAGGCCAGCTCTCCGAGACGGACGACCGTTTTCCAGTTGAGGGGCATGTCGCCGTAGCGCAGTTTGGCAAAGGGCTCCTTCTTCACGTACTGATGGTAAATACGGCGCAGAATTTCAGAACGGAAGTTGGGGCGGTACATGGTGTTTTCGCCGCTCATCTCGTACAGATGACAGGCGTTGGAACAGGAGTTGCACTGGGCACAGCAGTCCATGCTGGCTTCAAGCATGTTGACGAAGGTCCAGTTGTTCTCCTTGTCAAAGAGCTTCTCCAGGCCGGACAAAAATTTGTCCACCAGTTCCTGCTCCTCGATGACATTCTTGGGACGGGGGATGCTCAGCACGCTGACGCCGTCAAGCAGGTCACAGCAGAATTCGGCGTTTTGCTTTTCGTCGGCAGGCTTATATGGCCTGTCTGCGATATCAAGCTTGAGCTTGGGCAGATCATTGAGATCGTATTCAATGAACTGACCGTCGCGCGTAGAAATGTCAGTCAGTTTTTCAATTGTCTTCATATATTGCGAACCTCATACTTAAGCGTCTTTCTTTTCAGATTCCTGGACCGGATAACCGGTGGTGGCAACCTGAAGCCAGGTCTTTGCTTCGCCGGAAGGATTAATATGCTTGGCTGACCAGGTAACCTTGTACTGCAGGATTTCGTTGATGGCAGCCTGACGCTTTTTGTTGGTACAGGTAGCTATGTCTTCCCAGCGGATGTCGTGATAGAGGAAATACTTCAACAAGATATGGCTCATGAAGGACACGGGGATGATGATCATGAGGACAAAGCCGCAGAGCATATGGACGATGAAGCCGCCGCTGCCCAGAGCAACAAAGTTGAAGGTTAAGGCGTTGTAGACGAAGTCGCTGGCCAGTCTGGCAAAGGAGTCATTGGTAAGCCAGGTGGCAAGGCCGGTCAGGCCGAAGAAGGCGAACATGCCAATGGAGAAGAAATGCTCGGGTGTGGAGAACATGCGCAGACCGGGGTCGGTCAGGCGTCTGTAGATGAGGCCCAGGCCACCAATGATGAGGCAGAAGAAGCCAACTAGCGAGATAAAATTAATGACGCCATTGAGGAACGCCAGGAAACCGGCATCAGGATCCATGCCTGCACCGCGCAGGATGGCTTCCAGGATGAGGATCATGGCACCGCCCATGAGGAAGTACAGCCCTACATGGAATGGGTAGGTGCGGTACCACAGGGAGCGGTTATGATGGAACGTGGCTTCGAGGAAGAGGATTTCCCTGATGAGGTAGACCAGATCACCCATGTGGTTGGGATGATGCTCATGTTCCCACCAGTCCACGTCTTCCATATAGCTTCCGCCGTATTTTGAGCGGTTGCCTTCATGCGGAATAGGGTACAGTTCCCAGCGCAGATGACTTGGTGATTTAGTCATATAGGCCCGGATTTTGAGGAACGCCGTGACAATAAAGCAGAGAAGGGCGAGATACCCCAGCAGGTAAAAGATTGTTATCATGCATGTACTCCGTATTTACAGGCGCCTTGCGCCCATGGTTCCGCGAGGCGGTCATGCCGTACTGGCAGCCACCTCCCATGTCGGTTTACAAACGAAAAAGCGAGATTCGATAATTCACTTTTCCCGAGGAATTCAGGAACTGCGGCAAAGTAACATTACGCTTTTTTTGCTCAACATGGCCTCAATGGCTCATTTTGCAATGATAAAACATAATGCTGTTTCTCAGCGATTCCCTATCCGGGGAGGCGGGGAATCAATACAAAAACGTAGTATAGAAATAAACAAAATTTGGAAAAAGGCAATGTTTTGTCACTGGTCATCTTGATGTCGCGAGAAGCATTTCCTCCTGTAACTAGTTATAATATGAGATAAAACAAAAAATCACGCGTTTTCTTCATCTAGAAAAGGAATTCTTGTTCTATTTTTCACAACAGCACCTGACCGTGGTCAGGCCGCCATGGGGTATTCACAGCGGATAAAAAAAGGACGCGCCCCTGCAGGCGCGCCCATTTCATGGGAACGAATGTCTCCGTGAAATCAGATGCCCTTCTTGAGTACAGTCTTGATGCCCTTGATAGCCTGACGAATGCGTTTATTGTTCTCGATAAGGGCGAAGCGCACGTATTCATCACCCATCTGGCCGAAACCGATGCCTGGCTGGACAGCGACGTTTCCCTCTGTCAGCAGAAGTTTGGCGAACTCCATGGAGCCCATGGCGCGGAAAGGCTCGGGGATGCGCCCCCAGCAAAACATGGTGGCCTTGGGCGGAGTGATGGGCCAGCCTACACGGTTCAGACCTTCGCAGAGGACGTCGCGACGCTTGCGGTACTCGTCGCAGATCTTTTCCACGGCATCACGCGGAGCGTTGAGGGCTACGGTGGCAGCGATCTGAATGGGCTGGAAAATACCGTAGTCAAGATAGCTTTTGATGCGCGTCAAGTTGTGCACCATGTCCGGGTTGCCTACGCAAAAGCCCATGCGCCAGCCGGCCATGGAATAGCCCTTGGTCATTGAGTAGAATTCCACGCCTACATCCACAGCCCCTCTGGCCTGCAGAAAACTCGGCGCCTCATAGCCGTCGAAGCACAGATCTGCATAGGCCATGTCGTGGATAACCCACATCTTGTGTTCTTTAGCGAAATCTACGATGCGCTCAAAGAAAGCCAGGTCCACAGTTTCCGTGGTGGGATTCTGGGGATAGCTGAGGATGAGCAGCTTGGGTTTTGGCCAGGTCTGTTTCGTGGCTGTCAGCAGGTCATCAAAAAAGTCACGTCCTTCGGCCACGGGAATACGGCGCACGTCTGCGCCGCAGAGCACAGGGGCATAAACGTGGATGGGGTAGGTGGGATCCGGCGCAAAGACCACGTCACCAGGATTGAGCATGGCCAGACAAAGATGGGCGAAGCCTTCCTTGGAGCCGATGGTGGCAATGGCCTGGGTGTTTGGATCGAGATGTACCCCGTAGCGGCGTTCATAGAGATCACAGATGGCCTTGCGCAAGTTGGGAATGCCGCGGGAGATGGAGTAGCGGTGATTGACCGGTTTGCGGGCTGCCTCGCAAAGCTTGTCCACAATGAATTTAGGAGTGGGCAGGTCAGGATTGCCCATGGACAGGTCGACAATGTCCACGTTCTGCTGACGCAGCTTGTACTTCAGTTCTCCGACAACAGCGAAGGCATAGGGGGGAAGACGCTGAATCCTGTCAAATTCGTACATAGCATTCTCTGAAAAGAAAAGTCAGACTGCCACCCGTGCTCTCCGGACGCTGGCATTTCGCCGCGGAGAGTCGTAGAGACAATCATGACTGTTGAAGTTCCGGTCCGATCGCACGGCCGGTACCTGACGGACTGGCAGAGCAGGGAACGGCGCCGGGCCCGCTGGCATGACGGGGAGCCGACAAACACTGCCGTTTATTCATGACAGGTATACGTCCACAAACCACAAACGCGTCCCTTTGACAACTCCCCCACGCCACAAAGGCGGGCGGATTCTCGCTTCACACACCATTGCTCCCTTTGGCTTGCGCCTCGGTGGGTCTTGCATAATGTCCACGAGCGTAGATTATGGTGTTTGGACATGTCCTGCCCTACACCGTATTTGTATCCTACAGCTAACCACTAGCCAACGCAACTACAAAATATCCAGGGCCAAGGCTGACGAATGAGACTTTGACACAAATTTTACAAATCTGGTAGAGTGACGGATT
>CAZJPT010000060.1:0-8939 GCA_964547835.1 uncultured Desulfovibrio sp. | reverse complement strand
GTGCCACAAGGCAAGCTACGGTACAAGGGCACAGCGCGGGACGCCATGGAGAGAGGAAAACAGGCATCCCTGCAATTTGTTTATTCCCCCTTTCCTTAACGTCCCCGGAAATGGAAGCAGTACAATTTTTCATCGATTTCGTCCTGAACGTGGACAAGCACTTGTTCGAGCTTGTCCAGGCGTACGGTACTTGGATCTATCTCATTCTCTTTGTCATCGTTTTCTGCGAAACGGGCCTTGTGGTCACGCCCTTTCTTCCAGGCGACTCCCTGCTCTTTGCCGGCGGCGTGCTTGCAGGTACCGGCCTTATGGGCTACCCGGAAACCATGCTCGTCTTTCTGGTCGCAGGCTGTATCGGTGATGCGGTCAACTATTTAATAGGCCGCAGCGTCGGACCGGCCATATTCCGGCGGGATTCGCGTTTTATTCGCAGAAGGTATCTGCTTGAGGCGCACCTTTTTTACGTGCGTCACGGCGGCAAGGCCATCATGCTTGCCCGCTTTGTGCCTGTAGTGCGCACCTTTGCGCCCTTTGTGGCCGGTATAGCCCTCATGCATCCGTATCTTTTCTTCTTCTACAATGTGGCGGGCTGTGCCCTGTGGGTGGGCTCACTTGTTTCCGCCGGCTATTTTCTTGGCAATCTCGAGTTTGTGCGGAATAATTTCAGCCTTATTGTCTACGCCATCATCCTGGTATCCATCCTGCCCGTGCTCATCGGCGTTATCCGCGCCAGGTTCGGTGCAGGCAGCAAACCAGCCGGCGAGACGCCAACAGAAGAGGACTACCTCAGGGCTGCCGGGAGCATACGCCCGGACAAGTGACACATAACGCCACAGGCATGACACGAACCCGGGCGGGAGAGCCAACTATGAAAAACGTTTCTGAAATCCGCGCGCTGCTGGCGCAGGACAAGCCGACTGTGGGCACCTGGCTGCAGCTGCCCTCGCCGGATGTGGCCGAACTCATGGCCAGGGCCGGCTACGACTGGGTCGCTGTGGATATGGAACACGGTTCCTTTGGCAGACATGAGCTGCCTGACATCTTCCGCGGCATTGAATGCGGCGGATCCGTACCCTTCGCCCGTCTGCCCGAGGCAAGTCGTCAGAATATCAAGTCTGCCCTGGAGGCAGGCGCCCAGGGGCTGATCTTCCCCATGATTGAGAGCCGTGAGCAGCTGGACAAGGCTGTCGGCTGGTCCATCTATCCCGGCCTTGACAACTGGAAGGGGGCGCGTCCGGAGGAGTACCGCGGCGTCGGCTACTGCCGTGCCAATGTTTTCGGCAAGGAATTTGACGCCTATCGCGAGGGCACGGCAGGGGATGTGTTCCTGGTGGCGCAGATAGAGCACGTGCGCGCTGTTGACCAGCTGGAGAGTATCCTCAGCCACCCGCGTCTTGACGCCATCATGGTCGGACCCTATGACCTGTCCGGCTCCATGGGGCTGACCGGGCAGTTCGACCATCCCGACTTCAAGGCTGTCATGCAGCGCATCAACGACACCTGCCGCCGCATGCAGGCACGCATGGGGCTGCACGTGGTGCAGCCGGATCCAGCCGAACTGGCCAGGCAGATTGAGGCCGGCGCCCGCTTCATAGCCTATGGCATAGACACGGTCTTTCTCTGGCGCTCTTCGGAACGGCCGCGTCTGGACGCTGCGCAGCAATAGTTTCCGGCTCCCTGACAATCTTTCGCGCACCCCGAACATATCAGGAGGCAGCGCTCGAATGACCGGCCGCACGAGTGCGCAGCATCGGGCGCTGATGACACATGAAAATCACCGTATTCGGCGGATCCGGCTTTTTAGGCTCGCATATCTGCGACGCCCTCACCAGAGCCGGTCACGACGTGACCATAGTGGACATACAGCCCTCTCCCTGGCTCATGGAAGGGCAGACTATGCTCACAGGCAGCATTCTTGACGAGGAGATCGTCGATAAAGCCGTGGCCGGGGCAGATTTCGTTTTTAATTATGCGGGCATTGCCGATATCGGCGAGGCAAACAACCGCCCCGTGGACACGGCCCGCCTCAATGTGGTGGGCAACGTCATAGCCCTGGAGGCCTGCCGCCGGCATAAGACACGGCGTTATGTCTTTGCCAGCTCGCTCTATGTCTATGGTCGTTCCGGGGGCTTCTATCGCTGCAGCAAACAGGCCTGCGAGATCTATATTGAGAACTACCAGGCCATGCACGGCCTGGAATACACCATATTGCGCTACGGCTCCCTCTACGGACCGCGCGCCGACAACCGCAACGCCATACACCGCTTTGTGCACGAGGCCATGACCACGGGAAGCATCACCTATTATGGTACGCCTGCGGCCCTGCGCGAATACGTGCACGTAGATGATGCGGCACAGGCAACACTGCAAATCCTGGAGCCCGGCTTCATCAACGAAAACATCATCATCACCGGCAACCAGCCCATGCAGGTCGGTGACTTGTTCAAGATGATTGGCGAGATTCTGGGCAGGGATATCAAGGTCAGATACCAGAATGATCCCAACAGCGGGCATTATCAGATTACGCCCTATACCTTCATGCCCAAGATAGGACGAAAGCTGCTTCCCGCGCTCACCGTAGATCTTGGACAGGGCATACTGCGCGTCATGGAAGAGGAGCACCGCACAGGGCATCCGGAACTGACCAGCGAGGGTGGCTATCTTGTGCCCACTGACGACTGAACGACATACAGCAACCGTATGAGCATACAGGAGGCGGCGCCAGCGCGCCGGTTTTGCATCATGAACATAGTTGCCATTATTCCCGCCCGCATGGGGTCGAGCCGTTATCCAGGCAAACCCCTGGCGCTCATTCACGGTGTCCCCATGGTAGGTCACGTGGCCTTCCGCACAGCCATGAGCCCCATACTGTCTGACACCTGGGTGGCTACCTGTGACCAGATCATCTTCGACTACTGCACAAAGGCAGGCCTCAAGTGCGTCATGACTGCAGACACGCATAACAGATGCTCAACCAGGACTGCCGAGGCGCTTCTCAAAATTGAGCAGATGAGCGGCAAACGCGTGGACATTGTGGTTATGGTCCAGGGCGATGAGCCCATGGTACAGCCGCAGATGATTGATGACGCTGTCAGGCCCGTAATCGACGATCCTGCCGTCAACGTGGTCAATCTTATGGCTGACATGGCCACGGTGGAGGAATTTGAAGATCCCAACGAGGTTAAGGTGGTTGTCGATTGCAACAATGACGCCCTCTACTTCTCTCGTGAGCCCATTCCTTCGCGCAGGAAGGGTGTGACTATGGTGCCCATGCGCAAGCAGGTGTGCGTCATCCCCTTCCGCCGGGATTATCTGCTGGAATTCAATGCCATGGAGGAAACACCCCTGGAGATCATCGAGTCCGTGGACATGATGCGCATCCTTGAGCATGGCGGCAAGGTGCGCATGGTGCCGACGGCCTTCAGGACGTGGAGTGTGGACACACCCGAGGATCTGGTCAGGGTGGAGCGTCTCATGAGCGGTGACGAGCTCATGACAAGGTACAGCCACTGATGCGCTGGTCGGAAAGGATGCGCGCCAGCCTGCGTGAACTGTGGATCTGTCTGCTGGGCTGGATTCCCACACCGCTGGGCACGATTGCGCGCTGGTTGGGCTGGCGTCCTTTGTTTGCGTCCTGTGGCAAGGTCCGCTTCGCCACAGGCGTGGACATGGCCGGTACCGGCAATATGCATCTTGGCGACGGCGTCCGTGTGGGGCGGCACTGCATCATCACTGCCCAGAATGGCCACTTGGAGTTAGGCGAACGCGTGGCCCTGTCGCCCAATGTGCATGTGAGTGCCGATGACGGCGCCATCGTCATCGGTGCCCGCACTGCCATAGGCATGGGCACAGTGCTGCGCGCTGCCAATCACCGTATCGATCGTCTGGACGTGCCCATCATGGACCAGGGGCACACGCCTGGCCGTATTGTCATTGGCGAGGATGTGTGGATTGGCGCCAACTGCGTCATCACCCCTGACGTGACCATTGGTCGCGGAGCTGTAGTCGGCGCTGGCGCAGTTGTGACTGCAGACGTGGCGCCTCTGGCCATAGTAGGCGGCGTGCCAGCCAGAGTTATTGGCACCAGGGGTGGAAAATAATGTCGGATCCGGTCCTGCCGGGAGGAGGCAGAATGTCACTGAAATGTCTGGTTTTTGACTGTGACGGAGTAATTCTGGACAGCGTGCCCTGCAAGTCACGTGCGTTTGCCAGACTGACCGAGCCCTATGGCGCACAGGCCAGGGACCGCATGCTCATGTACCATAAAACGCACGGCGGTGTGAGCCGCTTTCGCAAGTTTGCCTGGTTCTTTTCCACGGTGCTGGGCAGGGAAATCACCGAGGAGGAGTCCAGGGACTGGGGTGAGCGATTTGCCGGGTATTGTCTTGACGAGGTGAAGCGCAGCCCCCTTATTGCCGGCATTCAGGAAGTCCTGGACACCTGGAAGGGACGTCTGCCCATGTGCGTCTGCTCAGGCACGCCCACTGAGGAGCTGCGTCAGGTGCTGACACTGCGCGGTCTGGACAAATACTTTGAGCTCATTCTCGGCTCGCCGCCTGCCAAGACCGAGGTGCTGGATGGCATTGTGCGTCGCCTGGGGCTGGATCCGGCGGACGTACTCATGGTAGGCGATGCGGTTACTGACAGAGATGCGGCTGCCAGCGCAGGCACGCTTTTCTACGGATGCGGCCCGGAGCTGAAGACGGACAGCCTTTTTCCCTGGAGCATGACGTTGCTTGAACTTAATGATTGGATCAGAGCCCATGTCAGCTAAAGCACTGGGCGCTGGTATCGTGCTTGCAGTCTTTGCCGCCGGAGTCTGTCTGGTGGCCCAGAGCAGGCTGCCCTGGCACGGGGAAGAAACGCAGGCCGAACACGTTACGCACGTCCCTGGTGACGCCGCAGGCATCGTGCCGGCAGATGCCGGGTACAAAGAGTACGCCCTGAGCGAGCCTGGTAGTCCGGCCACACCTGAAGAGCGCGCACGGGCCGTGCGCGTCATCGAGTACGCCAACAGCCTGGACGAGATTCTGTCAGGGCCGTGCTCACAGGATCCTGCCAGGGTGCTGGCTGGCATTATGCTCTATGATCGCGAGTACGATGTCTTTCTGCTGTCCGGGAAGGCTGCTCCAGCCGACTGCCTGCGCAAGGCTCTGCAACCACCTGATGACGTGTTCAGCGCGGAATCTGTCGACGCCATAAACATGAGTCTGACGGACATGGACAATGCACGTGCAGCCATGCGCAAGGATTATGAGGAATTGTGCGTCTACGTGGCGGATACAGCCATTGTTGACAACGGCGTACGCGGAGAGAAGCTTACGCACAGGATACGCGAACAGCTGATGAACTACGTTGACGCCAGTCAGCGTTTTCACGCAGCTGTTGACCGCGAGGCCGGCGCTGCCCAGGACACACTGCTGCGCGACCATCCCCTGCGCGATCATGTGGCCTGCGCCATGGCCATCAGCGCAGCCATCCGCCAGCAGGCCGAGGTCATTGGCTTGAGTGAGCCGGATCCGGCCCTGCTCGACAAACCCCTGGCCGATCTCGACGAGAAGATTCTCACTGCCGGACGGCTGCCCTTTCCCATTCCCGGTGTCGTGGAAATGCACTACCGTCATTACCTGAAGGAGGCCCGCAATGTCGTTGCCTCCATGCGCAAGGGGCAGACGGAAGCGTTTCATCCAGGCGTACGCGCCGAAATCAATCAGGCATGGCAGGCCTGCGCCAGAGAATACAATCTTTTCGTGGACGCGGTGACTGCGAGGTAAGGACCGGTATTATTTTACCGCAGTTCCTCTATGGCTATGCTACCCAAACCATGCTCCGGAAATCACGCCTCTCTGCCGGAGCCGAGCAGGTACAAAGAGCCTTCGAACTCGCCAGTGATTTACAATGCTGACAAGCTCTTACTTAGGCACTGTCCGTAAACAATTTGCCAAACGCGGACCATGCAGAACGCTCATCATGCGACATCTATTTGGAAAAATTACCAAGTTATTTGCGGATGATTCCTTAAGATACTCCCGGCAATGGGACTTCATTGGCGACGCTATTATCTGCCTGAAAACTATGTCGCCATGCCCGTTGCATAAAATTGTCTGAATTGAAGTGCCCAATGTCGGTTTCAGGATGCGGCCCCGGCATTGGAACATGTCGCACAGGATGCCCCGTCCTGTCGGAAACGGATGAGTGGGCAGTTCTTGCAGATGTCCGCTCCCGGGAAGCAGTCGCCGGGGCTGGTGACGCTGACAGAACCGTATCTGGCTTCGCGTTCGCGCATGCGCGTGACAACGCCTTCGAGCTGGAAACCCGGGATGAAGATATTGATTTCCCCGCGTTCCATTTTGCCGGCGTTATAGGCGCCGGGGCAGGGCGTCATGATGTTGAAGGACGCGTTCTGCATGCACCAGACCGAGCCGCCGCAGGAGGATGAGCTCATGAGTAGGGCAGTGCGCAGCGGGTGCGTGTCCATGCTGGCCATGTAGTCTACAGCCAGGTGATAGGCCTGCAGGGAGTCACAGAGAAAGCGGACCACATGCGGGGTGGCGCGACAGGAGCCGAGGGGCTGGACAGCCACGGCCTTGAGGCTGCCCTGTTCAAGGCACGGCCTGGCCTCAAGAAAACGTCTGGTCTGCTCCTCGTCGCGGCAGTACTTCAGCTGGGAGTGTATCTCGCGCTCGTCGACAGGACGCCAGCCAAAGGAGATCTGTGCATTGGTGCAGCTGAGCCTGTCTCTGCTGCCGAGCACCACGCGGCCCTGCATGCGTGCGGCCAGCTCCCACTGACAGTAGGTCAGGGGCCTTGCCGGTATCACGTGTTCCGGGAAGTCGTGCGCAAAAGCCTCTCGTTCCGTGTCCGTGAAGAGGAAGGTGACAGCGACAGGATGGTGATAGAGCCTGAGCCGCCCCATCAGATATTGTTCCATAGAGGCATGGCTGTGCATGGGGAATGGCCCGAACGCAGTGTTACAGCGCAGTCTGGTCGTCGAGAATGACGGCATTGCCTTCTTTTTCAGCATCATGAGCTAGCAGGTTGTGCCGCTTCAGGTAGTTGAGCCCGGCACGGGCAAAGCTTGTGTGATCGCAGTGCGGATCAATGCCCGGACAAAAGTCCTTGGCCATGGCCAAGCTTTCCGGATCTATGATGTTGCCACGAAAAAAAGGCCAGGCGCGGCATACATCTGGTTTGCCATCATGCACACCGCACCCTGTGCCGTCATGGAAAAAGATGCAGCTGCCGTCGTCGCCGCAGCGTATCTGTAGTTTGCCGCCGCGGTACTCTCCGTAGAGCGCTATGAATTCCCGGGCAGTCAGCCCAAGGGTGCGCGTGATGCGCGCCAGATCCGCAGGACCGACCACGATACCGCCTGTACCGCGGCAGCACTGGCCGCACATCCTGCAGGTAAATACCCCTGAATCGTCTACAGGAGGTGCCGGTTCATTGTTCATGTGCACTGGTATATCCTGCTGAGTTTTGTTCTCATCCGTCACTGTCTGGCCTGCTGTTTTTCGCTTGTCCATATGTTGACCGCAAAACCGTATCCCTGTATCCGTGTTCATGACGTGCGGGTACGCTTTAGAGGAGATCTCAAAACTCTGGATACACCATCTTAACACAGTGCTTTTATGTACAGTCTTGTGCGTTTTGAGACGTCCTCTTAAAGTCGTTTCCGTTCCGTGCAGCCTGTGGAAATGCAGCGTGCGGCAGCATGTTATGATGCTGGAACGCATCCGGGATGCTGGAGGTCAGGCCTTCGTCCCGGGGCTGCCCTCATCCTTGTCCGGGCAAGCGCCGGCTTTTTCGTCCGCATGGTCCTGGACTGTGCTGCCTTGGGCTGAGGCATTGCAGGCTGCGCTGTCCTCATCCGTCTCCGGCAGAGCCAAAGCATGAGCGTGCAGGACGTCGGCTTTGGCAGTGTCCTCGTTCTGGACGGGAGAGGGGGTGCCGTCAGCACTGCCGCGTATCCAGTAGGTGTTAAAACCGTCATCCAGCCAGCCGTCTTCAATGGCCTTGTAGCCACAGCCGCTGAACAGCTGCCTGTATTCCTCCCTGGTGCGCCGCCATCCCCAGAATTGTTGCCTGCGTATGCCAATGTAGTGAAGCACACCGCGCAGGCAGTTCTTGGCGAAGTTGACGAAACAGGCCACAGCACTCTCTTCCTCAAGAAGTGAGGCGGACAGACAGACCAGCTCGCCGCCCGGGCGCAGCAGATAGCGCAGCATGTCCAGGGTGTGCTCGAGGCGTGCCTGAGGAATGCCGTAGTCCACAGCCGAAAGGTAGATGAGATCGTAGGTAATGTCTGGGGAAAGGCAGTCCGGAGGATGGCCGATAAAGATGCGATCCGAGGGAATGAGGCGTCGCAGCCACTTCATGGACACTGTGCTCGGTTCATTGACGTAGAGCTCAATGTGGCCGCGCATTTCGCGGATCAGCATGCGCTCCATATACCCGACGCCGCTGCCTATGGAGAGTACACGTGGCAGCCTGTCAGGCTCCCTGGAGCGCAACGCTCTGAGGCGCGCAGCAAGCCAGACCGCGTCGGCAGCCTTGTTGCGACGCCAGGTTTCAGGAAGGTCGTCCCAGGTCTGGTAGCGGCGGAAAAGTTTGTCATAAAACACCGAGTAGAACCTGGCGTCCGCGAGATGGAAGAAGTGCGTGTGCGTGAAGTTCGTGAAAGGTATGCCCTGCCAGCTTTCCTGATAAAAACGGCGCATGTTGCCTCCTGAAAAAAAGGGGATGGCACGAACTTTCCGTATCAGTCACTGATGCCACCAGAAACGGCCACGGAAGCAGGGGCTGAACAACGTCCCGCCGGGGTTTCTTTCCTCGTGCACGATACCAAGTAACTAAAGCAAAAGAAACAGCCCTGTCCCATATTTCAGGGCTGACGAATGAGACTTTGACACAAATTTTACAAATCTGGTAGAGTGACG
>CAZJPT010000059.1:0-9019 GCA_964547835.1 uncultured Desulfovibrio sp. | reverse complement strand
AGTAGAAGCAAGTGCCCAATTGGGGCTGGTTCCAGCCACCCCCTGAACGGATACAAAAACTCACACCAGGGGGCAGCAGGAGGTCATGAGCGAGATTGGTACCAGGCACAAAGCCAGGCATCAAGCATACTTGCAGGAAAAACAAGATTGATAACCATAAAATGACAGAATGAGATTTAAAAATGATGTTTTTTTACTATACTTCCAGCAAAACAGCTGTCTATACCAGAAGAAACAAGAAGCTTAATGTTTGCAGTGTCTCTATAACTGTAGAATATAATACTTATAGGAAGTAGTATTATAATTCTGCTATGTCGTTATCTGATAATCGTACATGTTACTGCGTTGCATTTCTTCACAATATAATATATTAACGTGCTTATTTGAATTGCAAAAAAAATTCAGAACTGAAATCAGAAACTTTGCCGGAGAATTACGAGCTATGACATGTTTCGGCGATCCCAGCGTCGCCCACCCTATTTTATACCCTGATACTCGTAGCCGGCCTGCTTGACAGCTGCCTTGTACTCGTCCTCACTCACCTCGCGGCTTGTTTCCACTACGGCCTGAGCAGCATTATGGTCGCAGGTGGCGCTGATTACGCCATCAATTTTCTCAAGGGCATCCTTCATGTGTTTTTCGCAGTGGCCGCACATCATTCCTTTGATGGCTATGGTTGTGGTCATGGTCGTTTCCTCCATGGATCTTGTGTCGGACGCGACGCCGGCGTCACTGGCTCTACTGTTATCCGTCGCTGGAACCGGAGTGGACGCGGAATCGGCAACGTTACCAGAATCCGCACCGGCTGCCGGGGCATCCCCGTGCAGACGGAAGAAGTTGAGGCGTAGTGCGTTGGACACCACGCAGAAACTCGACAGGCTCATGGCCGCTGCCCCGAACATGGGGCTCAGGGTAAGGCCGAAGGAGGCCAGACAGCCGGCGGCCAGAGGAATGCCGATGATATTGTAGATAAAGGCCCAGAACAGGTTCTGATGGATGTTGCGCAGCGTAGCCCTTGAGAGGCGCACAGCTGCGGCTGCGTCCCGCAGGCTCGAGCGCATAAGCACTACATCCGCCGCATCTATGGCGATGTCCGTGCCTGCACCAAGGGCGATTCCAGTGTCAGCGCGGGTGAGGGCCGGCGCGTCGTTGATGCCGTCGCCCACCATACTCACCATCCCCTGTTCCTTGAGCTCACGGATTACCCGTTCCTTGCCGTCGGGCAGGACGCCGGCGATGACTTCGTCCACACCAGCCTGAGTGCCTACAGCCCGGGCTGTACGCTCGTTGTCGCCAGTAAGCATGACTACGCGCAGTCCCATGGCCCGCAGTTCAGACACAGCCCGGCGACTGTCCGCCTTAATAACATCGGCCACGGCAATAACGCCGAGCAATTCCCTGTCCCTTGCAAAAAAGAGAGGCGTCTTGCCTTGTTCCGCCAGCTCCCGGGCTCTGGCGGCAATCTCTTCTGGCACACGCACACGTCCAGCCACAAAGGCATAGCTGCCTCCAAAAAGCGGCACCCCATCAAGTTTGCCCTCAAGGCCGTTTCCAGGCAGGGCCTTAAATTCTGTAACGTGTGGTTGCGCAGACAGGCTCTCTGTCTTTGCGCGATCCACAACGGCTCTGGCCAGGGGATGCTCACTCATGGACTCCAGGGCAGCCGCGAGTCCAAGCAGGGTCTTCGCATCGCACGAGACACCCAGCACATCCGTTACCCCGGGTGCGCCCATGGTAATGGTACCGGTCTTGTCCAGAGCCACGATGGACGTGCGGCCCGTTTGTTCCAAGGCTGCCGCGGTCTTGAAGAGAATACCGTTGCGGGCAGCGAGACCGTTGCCCACCATGATGGCAACAGGTGTGGCCAGCCCAAGGGCACAGGGGCAGGAGATGACCAGGATGGATATGCCCCTTGCCAGAGCAAAGCCTGTATCCGCGCCAAGAGCGAGCCAGACAATGATGGTCAGCAGGGCGAGGACGATGACTACAGGGACGAAGATGCCGGAGACACGATCAGCAATCTTTGCAATGGGCGCCTTGGTAGCGGCCGCGTCTGACACCATGCGGATGATCTGAGCAAGTGTCGTGTCCTCGCCGACTCGCACAGCCTGACAACGCAGCCAGCCTGACTGATTGACAGTTGCCGCAGAAACCGGGTCACCGGCCATCTTGTCCACTGGCACGCTTTCGCCTGTGAGGCTCGCCTCGTTGACTGCGCTGGCGCCCTCAAGGACTACGCCGTCTACGGGAATGCTGCCCCCGGGGCGCACCACGAAGACGTCACCTGCCCGCACTTGCTCCACGGACACTTCCTCTTCGCGACCGTCCTTCAAGAGAATGGCTGTTTGCGGAGCCAGGCGCATGAGTCCGCGCAACGCATCGGTAGTTTTGCCCTTGCTGCGGGCCTCAAGCGTCTTTCCAACCGTGATGAGGGTCACGATCATGGCCGCTGATTCAAAGTAGAGCTGGGATAAAAAAGCGTTGACAGCTGCGGCGTCATTGTCAGAAATGGCCCTGGTCATGCCGAAGACCAGGATAAGGCTCCAAGCAAAGGATGCGCCTGCCCCCAGGGCCACCAGGGTGTCCATATTGGGGGCGCGGTGCAGAAAGCCGCGCAGCCCGCTGACAAAAAACTTTCTGTTAATGAACAGGACGATCAGGGTCAGCACCATCTGCGCAAGGGCGAAACCTGCAGGATTTCCTTCCAGGAAGGCCGGCAGGGGAAGGTCAAGCATGGTTGTGCCCGATGCCAGGTAGATCAAGGGAATGAGCAGGATGAGGGAGGTAATAAGTCTGCGCTTGAGCACGGGAGTCTCGTGATCAGCCAGGATATCCTCCCCGGCCGCAGTCCCGGCAGCAGGACTGGACACCGGACCTGTCGTCCGGGCCCCCAGGGGAGAGGCCCCATAGCCAGCGGCTACCACGGCATCGATGATAGCCCCGGCAGGTGCAGTGCCTTCCACACCCATAGTATTGGTAAGCAGGCTGACCGAGCAGGAGCTGACGCCTGGGACGGCTTTAACCGCCTTTTCCACCCTGGCGCTGCAGGCTGCGCAGCTCATGCCCGTAACGAGATATTTTTCCATTGTGTCACTTCCTTTGCGCAGGACGCGTCACACAGCAGGCTCACTCCCTGTACAGAGAGCAGATTCCTGTTTTTCAAAGCATGACATCCTTCGGGGATCAGTTTCGCCATGGCTCCAGGTCCCTGGCCGAAAAGCTTCGTCACGTCGTATGAAGTGACGACGTACTATGTATTATAGCACATTCAGGGTTTTACTACCATATGGCATCGACTGTAACATAAGAATCTTCCCCCGAATTCCATGTCACACTCTGCCATGACGGATACATTTTCTTCACAGCCCGGGTTTCATTTCCTGCATCCATTTCCGTCTTCGCGTCAAAAACTCCGGTCCCCTGTTCTTTCCGGAGAAGGACATTTTTTTATCATGCGCGCCAGGCAATACGCACGCTGCCGCACCATCAAGACAGCATTGTCCCCATAAGTCCGACGGCCAGAATGGCCGCAAAGCCCATGGCACAGACTACATACGCACGCCGATCCCGCAAAGACAGCACCGCACCAATGGTGGCCAGAGCATAGACAAACGGCCAGCGCAGAACAGGCAGCACCGGGTACATTCCCTCATTCAGCAGGAACACGACCACAAAGCTGATGACGAAATAGCAGCCCATGTAGAGCAGCCCATGCCAGATCATCCGGCCTGTGAGGCAGTACAGGCAGAGTTCCTCAGGCGTCCTTGATGCCGTGTCGACGGTCCCCTCTGGTATGGTTTCCAGCAGACTGTTGCGGCTTATACGGTAGCGCAGCTCACACAGGGCACCAAGATGTGCGGCTACCATGCAAAGCACCAGAGGCAGCAGCAGTATTCCCGGCTGTGTCCACCCGAAAATCGTGCAGAGCGGGAAGAGCAGCAGAAAGGCCATTCCGGCAAAGGGTTGTATAATGGACCCCATGGGCAGCACATCAAGCCACATGAGTTCCAGAGTGATGCCCAGGGGCAGCGCTACGTCCCACAGTTCAGTGGCAAAGCCGGCGATGATGCTCAGAGTAAGCGGCCGCTCTATCAGGCCTATGATGAACGAGAAGCGGGCAACGCTGATCAGGACAAAAAAAAACAGTACGGCAGTCCCGTCAGTAGAACCTCAGAATAGTTGTACATGTGGGGGCCTCATTTTTTCCGAGGGCACGGCGCGAAAATCAAGCTCTGTATGCTGTTTTTTGATGAGCAGCTTGAGATCGGCAATGTCCTCGTCTGACAGCGCCACGTGCGGATACAGCTGATGCCGTCCCTGCGTATAGTGCACGTTGCCGATATTAAGCACCGGAATACGCACACCTTCTCCTGCCACCAGTCCCGCGTCCTGACAGTTCTCAAAAAGCACAAAGCTGTCGTCGCCGCAAGCCTTGAGCACAGCCGGGAGATCCGCCACAGTCACAAAGTGTACTTGCACGTGCCTCGAAACCGCGAGACTCATAATCTGCTGTCGCAGATAATACACGGCCAGACTGTCATTGACGACAATGAGATGGCAGGCGCCCGTGTACGGCAGCCATCCCTCGATGACCTGACCATGTATCAGCCTGTTGTCCACGCGGAACCACATGACACTCTCCTAGTCGCCTTTGGGCGCCCTTTCGCCAAGACGACCCTTGAGCATGGTCCCCGGAACCACGATGCCCTTGATACCGGCCTCACTGACCAGCGTTGCCAGTTCGGCAAGGGGCATGCTGCGCGAGGAAAAAGCCTTGAGAAGCATAGGCAGATTAACGCCGGTAACCACCTCAACATTATTGGTGGTCAGAAGAGACAGCGCCAGATTGGTAGGCGTGCCGCCGAACATGTCCGTGAGAATGATGACGCCTGCGCCTTTGTCCAAACGATCGGCCGCGTCCTTCAGGCGACGCACCGTCTCAGACACTTCCTGTCCGATATCAACACTGATGGACGAACAGTCGCTCAGGGGACCGAGGATAAACTCTGCCGTTCTGAGCAGGACGGAGCCGTAATCGGCGTGAGCAACCACGATGATACCCACGTCAACAGGCTCGGCGGCGTTATCGTTCTCTGGAGCCATTGTGCACATCTCCTCCGCGAGGCGCCCGGGAAGCGGGTGCTACCAATATACAAATATTCTCGCGCTTGCCTTTCCCTATCCTGTTTCATCCATGTTGGCAAGATTTGGCAATGATGCCATCACCCGAGTTCAAGATGCCGATGTTCCACGGTCACTGGATAACCCACCTGTCGCAGCGTCTGGCCTACAGCCTCTGCTACGGCCACTGAGCGGTGACGTCCCCCGGTACACCCGAAACCTGCGGTCAGGCGATAGCGCCCCTCGACCTCCATGAGTGGCAGGATAAAAAGAAGCAGATCCTGAAGCTTGCCCAAAAATTCCCTGGCCTTGGATGTGGCGAAAACGTAGTCGGCCACGTCATGGTCGAGCCCGCTTTTTCCCCGCAGTTCGCTCACAAAATAGGGATTGGGCAGAAAGCGCAGATCGAACATGTAGTCAACATCCTTGGGAACACCGTGCTTGAAGCCGAAAGAAAGAACAAAGACGCGCAGTGTACGCAGATTATCAGCACCATCACGAAAACGTTTCTGCAGGACACGGCGCAAGTCGTGGATGGAAAAACGTGTGGTGTTGAGCACCATGTCAGCCAGGCTGCGCAGTCGCTGCAATCTGCGCCGCTCCATGAGTACAGCTGCCTCGAGCCCTATACCCTCGCGCTCAAGAGGGTGCGGTCGCCTGGTGGTGGCGTAGCGACGCATGATTTCCTGTGTTTCCGCCTCAAGAAAGATCATCTGCGGCCTGTAGCCCTTGCCCCGCAGCACTGCAAGTACGTCCTCAATCTCACTGAGAAAGGCGCTTTGTCGGATGTCGAGCCCAAGGACCATGCCCTTGAAATGAGCCATGGATGGTCGCTCCATGAGGGCCGCCATCTCGGGTGCCATGCTGGCCGGTAACCCGTCTACGGTAAAATACTCGAGATCCTCAAAGACATGCATGGCCGTGCTCTTGCCAGACCCGGACAGCCCGGTGACGATGCACAGGCGTGGGGGGCTGGCTGCGTTGCTTGCGGTCTGCCCTGCGAACTCTGACTCAGCATCTCTCCCATTCGCCGCCCTGTCATCCAGCTTGAAATGAGAATGCTGAACTGCCTCGTCAGTTACCATAGGAGACGCTGCGGACGCATTGTTTTCGCTCGTCAGGTTTTGACATTCCTTGTCCGGCATTCGGACCTGGTCTGCGCCGCCTTCGCGATCATCTGTGGTACAGGGGTCCATGTACTCCTCCGCTTTGTTCAAGTGGGGATTCTGAAAAGCAGAAAGGATGCCGTCCAGGCACCCTTCCCTTGTATATTTGGTCTATTCCGCCTTCCATCCGCTCATGCGGAAGCGTGCGGGGTTAGATAACCGGGTCGATCAGACCGTAATCACCGCTTCTGCGGCGATACACCACATTGATACGGCCGGAATCGGCATTGAGGAAGACAAAGAAGTTACTGCCGATGTTGTCAAGCTGCATCATGGCTTCTTCCACGATCATGGGCTTGGGGCTGAAGCGGTCTGTGCCGCTTACGCCGGGCTCATCCTCGGCCGATGGATCAAGATTATAGGTGAAGATGTCCAAAGTAGCGTTGCGGGCCTGGCGGCGCTGCTCCTTCACGCGCGAGACATGTTTTTTGATCTGACTCTCAAGCTTGTCGTAAACGAGATCAATGGCCGCGTACATATCGTTGGTCTGTTCGCTGGCAGCCAAATGCAGCCCTTCGCCGACCACCGATACCTCACAGCGATTACGGATTTTATCTACAGTCAGAACAACGCCCACCTCCAGACCGGAAGATTTGCCAAAAAAGCGGCCAAGCTTTTCCATGCGCCTGCGGGCGTACCTCTTCAAATGCTCGGATGCCTCGAAGTTCTTGAATGTGAAGGATATATTCATACGTCCTCCGCGGTTGCTCCCCGGGTCCCGCAGCCGGTGCCCCGCTATACGGAGCACTCTGCCTCTCCTGCACCCGAAGAGGAATTACGCGCCCGCGTCACTGGCAGGAAGGGAAAAAAGACGCTGGGACGCGTCATTAGAATCGCATTGAGGGAATAGCTTGTCAATGCCCATGACGACCATTCGGCCATTCTCAGGCCAGCTTGCCGGACCAGACACAGGAATCAGAATATTTTCCTGCGCTTTGACGATGACGGGATCTTGAGCAGCGTTCTGTACTTGCCTACAGTACGGCGGGCGATACGCAGTCCCAGGGTATCATTAAGATGCCTCGCGATGTCATCATCGCTTAAGGGTGATTTTGGATCCTCCCCGGCTATGAGCTTCTTAATACAGTCCTTGACACTTTCCGAGCCTACCTGTGAGCCATCAACCATGGCGACTGCCGAGTTGAAAAAATACTTGAGCACGTAGATACCGTGCGGAGTGGCCACGTATTTATTGGTTGTGATGCGGCTCACAGTGGATTCATGCATGCCGATGTCCTCGGCAATCTCGTTGAGTATGAGTGGCTTCAAGCCGCGTGGACCGAGCTCGAAGAAGTCACGCTGATGGCGCACAATGCTTTCAATGACCTTGTAAAGTGTGCGGTTGCGCTGCTCAAGACTTCTGATGAGCCACCTGGCGTCACGGAGCTTTTCTGAACAGTAGGCCTTTTCGCTGGCTGTTTCTGGCTTGATGGCCTGCTCCATGCCAGGAGTGATGGTCAGTTGCGGCAGTCCATCGTCATTCAAGATAATAACAAAATCATTGCCTACCTTGCGCACGGTGGCGTCCGGACTCACGTAATGGGGATCACCTCCGGCGAGACTGGCACCCGGGGTAGGGTCCAGGCCGCGGATAACGTTCAGGTACTCACGCAGATCATCCTCGTCCAGCTTAAAGCGATGCATAAGCTGCTTGTAACGACCGGACTCAAAATCCCCCAGGTGACAGGAGACAATGGAGACAAGCACAGGATCCTTATCAAGACCACGCTCGTGAATCTGGACAAGAAGGCATTCGCGCAAATCTCGACAGGCTACACCTACAGGATCAAAGAGCTGTATGCGCTTGATCACCGCTTCCACCATATTCGGGGTCGTGCCTGTCATTTCGGCCAGCTCCTCCGGGGTGGCCTGCAGACGACCGAGGGAATCGAGATTGCCTATGACGTACTCGCCTATGGTCATCTGCTCTTCGCTGAGCTCTGAGAGGCGCAGCTGCCAGCGCAGATGCCCCTCCAGCGTAGGCTTGTAGCTCAGACGCTGCTCTGTGCCCAAAAGCTCGCCGTCCTGTGCCTCCCTTTCGCCGGCGTCGCGTGGCGAGCTGGAAAAGTCCCCGATGTAGTCCTCCCAGTCGGCGTTGCGCCTGACCTCCTGATCGTACACGTTTTCTTGAGAATCAGACGGACGCTCGTCCTCCCGGGACTGCTGCAAATTCTCCTCGGAAGCCGGAATTTGCTCCCTTTCAGCAAGAAAGGGGTTTTCCTCGAGTTCCTGCTGCACTGTCTCCGTGAGTTCGAGACGCGACAGCTGCAGGAGACGTATGGCCTGTTGCAGCTGTGGCGACATCTTGAGCGTCTGCTGCAACTTCAGTTTCTGTTGCTGTTGCATTGAGAGAGGCATAAACAAATCCCGATATTGTGAAAAAGTGCTGAGGTGAGAACTGATAAAACGTGCCCGGGCAGCAAGAGGCAGAATGAAGCCGCTTTAGACACATGCCGCAACGCACACTTACTTTTTATTTTTCTGCCACACAGCCATCCCGTTCGCAAGAAGGCAAGTAAGAAAAACGTTACACCCTGCCCTGTCGAATGAATCCTAACCTGTTTTATTTTACTAATTTTTATGCCTGTTTCGGGAAAATTCATTCTCTTGCAAGAATGAGGCCATGCAAATGATAACCATTCTCAAAAAACATATTTCACTCATTCTCAGTGTTGATCCGACATTGAGCAGCTCGATTTAACCAATTTTAAGCGTCCTGCATGGTCGCATAG
>CAZJPT010000058.1:0-9019 GCA_964547835.1 uncultured Desulfovibrio sp. | reverse complement strand
GATATTGGTCAGGTTTGGGCTTTCGGTGATTGCAGCGGATTGGGAAGTCTTTATTAGAAAAAGAATCTTATGAAAACGAAGACGTGCTGCGCATTCCCTCCTTCGGTGGCGTGCCGGCCAAGGGTATCTGCGTCAGCTCCAATGGTCGCCGCAACTGCTGGAATCCCGGCGAAAACCGCTTCAATGATGGTTTTCTGCGCTGGTTAAAAACCAAGGGCTTGCAATAACACCTATTCCGACAGCACTACAAGCATGGGAAAAGTGAAGGCAGGCCATTTAGCCAGACTTGCCAGGGCGTGTTTGGCATTGGCGACGCCTTTGCGTGAAGCTGAACCTGTGTGGCTGTATCCCCTGGCAAGACGGCTTTTGTTGTGCAAATGTTCCTCAGCGACTGAGACCACTGACCAGGGCATAAGCCTTTATCCCCTGTTCTGCCCCAGTGAAACCAAGTTTTTCTTCGGTAGTGGCCTTGACGTTGACATGACGGGCATCAAGCCCGAGCAGTGTGCTCAAGGAACTGCGCATGGCTTCCTTGTAAGGCGCGAGTCTGGGTGTCTGTGCCACGATGGTCACGTCTGCGTGTGTGAGACGCACCCCTTCCCTCAGAAGATGATCCATGACTGACTTGAGCAGCTCTTTTGAGTCAGCACCGTCAAAGGCCGGATCGCTGTCCGGGAAAAGTTCGCCTATGTCCCCGCCGCCTATTAGCCCCAGCAGGGCATCCATAAGCGCGTGCAGCGCTACATCGCCATCAGAATGGGCGGCAACAGAATATGAGCAGGATATGGGAACACCGCAGAGGACAAGAGGCCTTGCTCCCCCATAGCGGTGTACGTCGTAACCAAATCCTGAGCAGGGCACGCCCCTCTCGTAAAGGTATGGCAGATCCGAAGGACGGGTGATTTTGATGTTGCGCTCCTCTCCTCGACAGACAAGGACTGCATGACCAGCAGATTCCATGAGTGCTGCGTCGTCTGTCACGTCTGCGTCGCCGCAAGTGCAGTTTTTTTCGTGGGCCTGACACAACGCCAGTCTGTCGAAGGCCTGTGGTGTTTGCACAGCGCGTAAAAGCGCCCTTGCCGGTGTCGCAGTGACCATTTCTTTATCGTCTATGCTTTTGATGGTGTCTGTGACCGCAAGTCCGGGAATGACGGCCTTGTGTCCCTGCTCCAGAGCGTCGAGCAGCCTTTCGCATAATTCCCTGGAGAAAAACGGACGTGCGGCGTCGTGTATAAGTACGCAGCGACTTTCTTCAGGCACGAGTCTCAGCCCATTGGCAACACTGTCCTGGCGTCGTTTTCCGCCACAAGCAAAGTGCAGGGGCAGATGAACGCCCTCGCGTGCAGCGAGCGCGCGTGTTTTTGCACATTGTTCCTCCAGGTTTTCAGCCGGGAAGACAAGCACTATGCCCGCGAGACGGGGAACACTGGCGCAGGTTCGAACTGAAAGCCAGTAGAGCGGTACACCGTTCACATCCAAAAACTGTTTGGGACCGCCCGTGACCATACTGAGACGTGTTCCCTGGCCGGCGGCAAGCAGCACGAGCCAGCTTTTTGCCTGTTCCGTCATGTGTCCTCCAGCAAAACAACAGGGCTATGTGTTCATGTTCCGTCGGGAAATCACTGGACGCGTCTGGAGTAGGCCTTAAGCTTGTATGCAGCTGATAAAAAACGCTTCCTGGGCCGGCCGTACATGGGCTCAGCTCAGGAAGCGTCGGGAGTCGGACGGTAAGCCGGGTTCTGTCGTGCGGATCACGGATCCACGGGACCGCCATTCCTCTAGGGGCACGGTTTCCCGTACCCTCAAGCAACCGACCCGGAAGACATATGGCCGGGCCAGCCGTCTTCCCTACTTGGTCTTGCTCCGGACGTGGTATGCCGAGCGGACGCCATTACTGGCGCCCCTGGTGGTCTCTTACACCACCGTTTCACCCTTACCCTTCTCAAGGAGAGGGCGGTTTGCTTTCTGTGGCGCTGTCAGAGGGTCGCCCCTCCCGGGTGTTACCCGGCGTCCTGCCCTGCGGAGCCCGGACTTTCCTCCCCGAGGCACTCCCCGCGGCGGCGGTCTGTCCGGCTCCCGAACTCTTAATCGCCCTTGTCGCCGTCGTCGGCATCGCCACCAAGATCGGACAGACCAGTTGTCTCAGACATGTCCGCCAGATCGGAGACATCGGCCATACGGCTCATGTTGTTGAGATCACATTCAATGCTGTTGCCCATGTGCAGATCGTCGTCAAGTTCGTCCGTAGTCGCGCCGAAGTCAACATCATCCTTGTCGTCCTTGTAATCTCTTTCAAAGAGCGCGGAGCGACCAAGCGTGGTCTTCTTGTGCTGTGGACGGGAGGCTTGCTGCTCGCGTTCTGCGGCGGCCAGGGCCTGAGCTTCAGGATCATCAGCGATGTAATGATCGTAGGAGACTATGAGGCGCTGGCAGTTGGGGCAGCTTAAAATCTGGCCGCCACGCAGCAGATCGTTATAGGTCTGCGGGGGAATGGCAATGTGACAGCTGGGACAGATACTGTCCCTGAGAGCCACGATGACAGGATGCTGCAGACGCTCGCGTATGAACTCGTAGCGCTGGAAGATGGGTTTGGGAATGTCTTGAATGCAATGCTTGCGATCGTTGGCAAGCTCCTTTAGGCGGTTGTTCGTCTTTTTGAGCTTTTCGTCAAGATTGACCTTTCCAGTTTCCACCTGAGCCCTGAGGTCCACGTACTCCTTGTCAATCTCCTCGAAACGGGCGGTTTGCGTCTTCTTTTCGTCGAGCAGAATCACACGCTCGTCTTCGCGGGGCTGAACACGTCTTTCGATATTGTCGATTTCGCGAATCCCCGCGTTGTACTCACGCTCGTTGCTCGAGATCATGAGCTTGTCCTTGCCCTTCCGCAAAAGCTCGCCATCCTCCTCTGTCTCGCGCTTGAGTCGGATTTCCTGTTCACGCAGGTGGGTCAGCTTTTCCTGAACACGGTTGCGCTCCTGTTCCACATGCGTGAGTCTGTCCTGCAGATGTTGCAGCTCCTTTGGTGCCTGGGCGAGGATCATGTTTTCCTCAAAAATAAGGTCATCAACCTTCTGGAGCTGTTTAAGCTGATGGATCTGTGACAGGTAGATATCGTGATTATCCGAAGTCTGGGGCATATGTTTTCCTCGAGGGTTATTGGATCCTGACTCTGCGGAATGGAGAAGACGAGGGGACGAAGAAGCTCTCCACTCCCTGAAGACGGCGGGACAGGAGACGCTGCATCTCGAGCATCATTTCCTCCTCCAGACCATGATGCCCAACGTCGAGAAGAGGAATACGCGTGTCGAGAGCGACATGATATTTGATGTCACCGGTAATGTAGAGATCAGCACCAGAGGCTTCAGCCTCGGAAAGAAGGGAGCCGCCAGATCCGGCGCAGTACGCGACGCGGCGCAAGGGGCTTGGGCAGGCACCAGTGAGTGTGGCTGTGGAGAGGTCTACGCGCTTTCCCAGAAGACACAGCAACGTGTCAAGCTCGATCGCTTCCGGCAGGTCACCCACAAGACCGAAGCCACAGGCGTCACCTGTTTGCTCAAGGAAGACCGGGTGCAGCAGACCAAGTTCACGAGCAAGCCAACCAACTGGCCCATCGGGCTGCACGTCCAGGGACGTGTGGCAGGCGTACAGAGGCACGTCGGCACTGAGGAGAAGAAAGAGAGTCTTATGATAGTTGTCGAGACGCGTCGGCAGCGTTGGGTTCAGGGAAAGCGGGTGGTGCGTGAGTACCATATCCGCGCCATGCTCGAGCGCTGCAGCGATTGAAGACGGGATTGGATCAAGGGCAACGGCGAGCTTATGAACACTGGTCCGGTGGCTGGCCACCTGCAAACCGGATTTGTCCCAGGAAGCTGCGCCGGAAAGAGGTGCGATTTCCTCGATGACGTCAATAACGGATTGAATGTCCATGATGGCCTTACAGACCGCGCAGGTGCTGCACGGCGTTCAAAAAGAGCATTGTTCCCGGGGCGTCAAGCTCGTCACGCGTCCAGCCGGGATGATTGGTAATGTGATTGAAGGCCTCGGGATGGGGCATGAGCCCGAGCACACAGCCCGTAGGATCAGTGATGCCTGCGGCATTGTCAGCAGAACCGTTGGGATTGAACGGATATTCGGATGTAGGCTGGCCGCTTGCGGGGTCAGCATAACGCAGGGCAATGAGCTCTTCCTTTTGCAGGCGTTCAAGGACAGCGTCGGAAGCAGGTACCAGTTTACCCTCACCATGACGTACGGGCATGCTCATCAGCGGCAGATTTTTTGTCATGATGCAGGGACTGGCGGGATTGGGTGCAAGTCGCACCCAGCGATCCTCGAAGCGCATGCTGTCATTATGTCCTAAGGAAACCTGGCGGTTGAAGCCACCGTCAAAGCCTGGAAGAATGCCGAGCTTCACCAGAAGCTGAAAGCCGTTGCATATGCCGAGGATCAGACGTCCGTCACTGCGGAAGCGCTGTAACTGATCTGCCAGGGGAACGCCATTGGCGTCCTTCATGTAGCGCCAGCGCATGCTGGCCGCCTGGGCTGCACCAAGATCATCCCCGTCAAGGAATCCTCCGGGGAAGATGAGAAAATCATACGCGTCCAGGCTGACGCGGCCCTGGGCGATGTCAGAAAAAAAGACCATGTCGGCTCTGTCTGAACCAGCCTGACGCGCTGCGTAAGCCGTTTCTACGTGGGAGTTTGTCCCGTAGCCGATGATGACCAGTGTATTGACTCTGCCCATGACAAATTAACTCCTTCACTGAAATGGGGAGTATTACTAACACGAAGAACTGGCGATCGTCAATCTGGCAATATTCAGACACTTGGTATATACGGCTATCGCCAGACCACTATGGTTGGTGTAAGTCTGTCCGGCAGGTCGTCCATACTGTCGATAAGACGCCGGCAGTTCGATGCGGGAGCTTTCCGGCCTGTTCAAACTGACCGCGTGGCGGGAGGAAACTGTGAAAACAAAGTTTATATTCGTGACTGGCGGCGTGCTCTCGTCCCTGGGCAAGGGATTGGCTGCGGCGTCTTTAGGTGCATTGCTCAAAGCCCGGAAGATTTCAGTGACCATTCAGAAGCTGGATCCGTACATCAACGTGGACCCGGGCACCATGAACCCCTTTCAGCATGGCGAGGTCTTTGTGACCGATGACGGTGCTGAGACGGATTTGGATCTGGGACATTACGAACGCTATCTGAATATATCCCTCTCCCACAAGAACAATACCACCTCCGGTGCCATTTATAATAATGTTATAGCCAAGGAGCGCCGTGGAGACTATTTGGGTGCCACGGTGCAGGTCATTCCCCATGTGACTGACGAAATAAAGCATTTCGTGCTCAGCCTGGCCGAAGGAGATAATGCGCCTGACGTGGCGATCGTCGAAATCGGCGGCACTGTGGGTGATATTGAGGGCCTGCCCTTTCTTGAGGCCATTCGTCAGCTGCGTTCTGAACTAGGCCGCGACAACTGTCTCAATATCCATTTGACGCTGGTGCCCTATCTGCGCGCAGCCGGTGAGTACAAGACCAAACCTACTCAGCACAGCGTCAAGGAGCTGCTCTCCATCGGCATACAGCCGGACATTATTCTCTGTCGCTGCGAACAGCCAGTTCCTGAGGACCTGCGCGCCAAGATAGCTCTGTTCTGCAACGTGGACAGAGATGCTGTTTTCTGTTCTACGGATGTGGCCAATATCTACGAACTGCCCATGACCTTTTTTGAGGAGGGGTTTGATCAGAAGGTGGCCATCATGCTGCGTTTGCCGGCCCGCAACGCCCATTTGGAGGCCTGGCGCAGCATGCTCTGGAACTTCTCTCATCCAGAAGGCGAGGTGACCATTGCTGTCGTGGGCAAGTACGTGGAACTCAAGGAAGCATACAAGAGTCTGCATGAGGCGCTCATGCACGGCGGCGTGGCAAACCGCGTATCAGTCAATCTGCGCTACGTGAACAGCGAGACAGTTGATGACAAGACGGCCGCCGAACTTTTCAGTGGTGTAGACGGCATCCTGGTGCCTGGAGGATTCGGGTATCGTGGCGTGGAGGGAAAAGTCAGCGCCATCCGTTATGCCAGGGAAAACAAGGTGCCGTTCTTCGGCATTTGTCTCGGCATGCAGTGCGCTGTCATTGAATTTGCCCGTCATGTGGCAGGACTTGAGGACGCCAATTCCGAGGAATTTGACAGGCAGACTCCCAACAAGGTCATTTATCTGATGACTGAATGGTATGACGTGCACACGCACAACGTAGCACGTCGCAACGAGGAGAGTGACAAGGGCGGCACCATGCGACTGGGTGCCTATCCCTGTAATGTACTTTCCGGAACAAAGGCCAGCGCAGCTTACGGTTCTGAAAGCGTGCAGGAGCGTCATCGCCACCGCTACGAATTTAACAATGCCTTCAAGGATCTGCTCGGAGAGAAGGGGTTGATCTACAGCGGCACTTCTCCGGACAAATCCCTGGTGGAAATCGTGGAACTTAAAGATCATCCCTGGTTCCTGGGATGTCAGTTTCATCCGGAGTTCAAATCCAGACCCATGCAGCCGCATCCCCTGTTCAGGGATTTTATCCGGGCCGCAGTGGAACAGGCCAGAAAGACAGCTGGCTAGAGGTGACAGGAGACAGTATGTCAGATCGGCTATTTGGTACTGATGGTCTCAGAGGCAGGGCTAATACCTGGCCTATGACTGTGGACGTGGCTCTGCGCCTTGGGCTTGCCGCTGGTATGTTCTTCAAAAAAAAGCCCGGTTGCCAGAACAAGGTAGTTATCGGCAAGGACACGCGCCTGTCAGGCTATATGTTCGAATCAGCGCTGACGGCTGGACTGTGCGCAGCCGGCATGAAGGTTATCATGACAGGCCCACTGCCTACACCGGCCATATCCTTTCTGACCAGAAACATGCGGGCCGATTTTGGCGTGGTGCTCTCCGCGTCCCACAATCCTTATATGGACAACGGCATAAAGTTCTTTGACGATGAAGGGTTTAAACTGCCTGACGAAAAGGAAGATGCCATTGCAGCTATGGTGCTGAACCAGGACTACCGCTGGCCATATCCAGACGACGACAAGATAGGACGGGCTACCAAGATCGAAGACGCCGGCGGTCGCTATATTGTCTATACCAAGAGCTGCTTTCCAGCTGGTATGAATCTGTCTGGTCTGCGCATTGTGGTGGACTGCGCCAACGGGGCCAGCTACAAGGTAGCGCCTCTCGCTCTGGAGGAGTTGGGAGCCGAAGTGGTGCGCATAGGCACGAGTCCAAACGGTACTAATATTAATGATTACGTGGGTGCCCTGTACCCGGAAACCATGGCCTCCAAGGTGCGCGAAGTGCGTGCTGATTTGGGCATTGCTCTGGACGGCGACGCGGATCGTCTTATTATGGCTGATGAGCATGGACACATTCTGGATGGTGATCAGCTCATGGCCATGTGTGCACGAGATCTTATGGAGCGCGACGAGTTGCCCGGGAAAGCCATTGTGGCTACGGCTATGAGCAATCTGGCCCTGGAAATTTTCATGGAGGAACAGGGCGGCAGACTGTTGCGAAGTAAGGTAGGCGACCGTTACGTCATGGAAATGATGCGTCGTGAAGGTGTTCTTTTTGGTGGAGAGCAGTCAGGGCACTTAATCTTCAGAAAATTTTCCACCACCGGAGATGGATTGCTGGCGGCCCTGCAGATCCTGCGTATAGTACGTGAAAAGGAAAAATCTCTGTCCGAGATCAGTGGTCTTTTGACACTCTTTCCGCAGAAGCTTGTCAACGTGCGCGTGAGTCGACGCATTCCATTTGCTGAAAAACCTGTTATTGGTGAGACTGTAGCTAAAATAGAAAAAGATCTGGGGAGTCGTGGTCGTGTAGTGTTGCGTTATTCTGGTACTGAGAATCTCTGTCGCGTTATGGTAGAAGCTGAAGATGGTGATAAGGTAGAGCTTTACGCTCAGGAACTGGCTGATATCATTCATCGTGAGATCGGATAAACAGCATAAGGAACTGCGGGAAAACAACATTATGTTTTGTCGCGGTAAAACTGGCTATTGAGGCCAGCTTAGAGGACGTCTCAAAACGCACAAGACTGTACATAAAAGCACTGTGTTAAGATGGTGTATCCAGAGTTTTGAGATCTCCTCTAAGCAAGAACAGCGTAATGTTACTTTACCGCAGTTCCGTATCCGTTCAGGGGGTAGCTGGAACCAGCCCAAATTGGACACTTGGCTCTACTGCCTTTCGTCTCAGCTCTTTATAGCATGAGAGGTCCTAGGGCTCATTGAACAGAAACCTTTTGACCGCTCCTCGCAACAGGTCGACAAAGGACCAGGAGTTCAGCTTGCAGGTCAGCAAGACTGAGTACACACGACAAAAGATACTGTTTTCCTGCATTGCAAACAGGGCTGAAGATGCTCAAGGAATCGCTGGAGCACAGGCATAGAGATCTCAAAGCAGTTTTTCCAAAAGCACCAAATGCACATCCGGGATGCCGTTGAATGTTACAGGCACGATGCCGGCTTCAGAGTAGCCGAAGTTTTTGTATATTTTCCTGGCGACAGTGTTGCGTGCGTTGGTGTCCAGACGCGCCACAAGGCAGCCTCGTGCCCTGGCATAGTCCTCGAAGAAGTCAACGAAACGCCGGCCACATCCTCTGCCGGCAAAGGATCTTCCGATGACCAGTGTATGCAGAACCATGACCTCTGCTTCAGATGCGGGCCATTGCCATGCACCAAGAGCATAGCACGCTTCCTGCGCCTGATTGATAATGCCCGTTCCTACAATGCTCTTTCCTTCCTCCATGACGAAGAGGTCATCGCGCTCCAGTGCTTTCCTGGCTGTTGCCTCAGTTGGGTACACATCCCTCACCCATCCTGTAACAATCTCACCCTTTTCCCCAGCCGTGAGAGCGTCATTGTAAAGGGCTGCCACTGCGTGCAGATCTTTCCATACAGCTTTACGTATCATACCACCTATTTCTAAGTTTTTTGCAGGTTCAAAATTTTGAACTAATAGAAAACCGC
>CAZJPT010000057.1:0-9228 GCA_964547835.1 uncultured Desulfovibrio sp. | reverse complement strand
TGTGGACTGCAAGATCACCCTGCTGCGTCTTGCAAGACAGCGCATGGAGGAACTGGGAGGGGCCTTTGTGGCTACTGGCGAAGTTCTTGGACAGCGTCCCATGTCACAGCGCAGGGATGTCATGAACGTCATCATGCACGAGGCCGGCGTCGATGGGCTTCTACTGCGCCCGCTCTGCGCCCTGCATCTTGAGCCTGCGGCCTGCGAACTGTCCGGCCAGGTGGATCGTGGTCGACTGCTCAACATACACGGCCGCGGACGTCTCGA
Source organism: uncultured Desulfovibrio sp. (assembly GCA_964547835.1). Lineage (GTDB taxonomy): Bacteria > Desulfobacterota > Desulfovibrionia > Desulfovibrionales > Desulfovibrionaceae > Desulfovibrio. The sequence goes on along the minus strand of CAZJPT010000057.1, from coordinate 8,961 downwards.
GCAGCTGGCTCTGGCCAGACAGTATGGCTTCAAGGAAATCCCCACGCCAGGCGGCGGCTGTCGCCTGACCGAGCGCGAAAACGCCCGCCACTACTGGCCACTGCGCACCCATCGCCCTAACGCCAGCGTGGAGGACTATCAGCTCACCGGTTTCGGCCGTCAGCTCTGGCACGTCACCAGCAGCACGGCGTGCTGGATGATCGTAGCCCGCAACAACCGTGACAACGACCGCCTGCGCCAGTTCCAGCACGGCCGTGATCTGCTCTGCGGCCTGTGCGACTACCCCGGTCCCCTTGCTCTTTTGCGCGACGGGGCGGACTGGGGCACGGAGAATCTGCAGCTGGCCTGCGCGCAGTTTGTCTCCTACGCGCCAAGGGCAGCGTCCAGAGCACAGGTACGTGTCTGGATAAAGGACATACATGCTCGTCAGGACATTCTCACTGTGGTACCGGACCTGTCGCGGACCGTCTTCACAAGGCCAACCTGGGAGGAGGTACGCGCCGCAAAGCATATTCTGGCCAGCCAGAAGGAACGCTGCCGTCTGGCTGAACGCGAACGCGAACGCCTGGCCAGACAGCAGGAGCGCGAGGCTGGCAGAGCGGCCACACAGACGGAAACGGATCTGGACATCGCAACGGACAACGCAGGGCACCATGCGGTTGCAGACAGCGGGTGCAATGATCGCCTCATCCCATAACTTGCAGGCTGCGCGGAGGAACACCTTGAAAACCCGGTATATCGTCATCAAGTTCGGCGGACACACCATGACCGATCCCGCCCTCAGGGATGCCTTCGTGAAGGATCTCACTCCCATCGCCGCCAGCGGACGCCGTTGCGTGGTTGTTCATGGCGGGGGCCCTCAAATCTCCTCGCTGCTCAAGCGCCTCAATATTCCCAGTCACTTTGAGAAAGGGCTGCGCGTCACTGACGAGGCAGCCATGGAGGCTGTGGAAATGGCCCTCTCCGCCCAGGTGAACAAGGAGCTGGTAGGAGCCTTCACAGCCCAGGGCGCCAGGGCCGCAGGCATCAGTGGCCGCGACGGCGGGCCGCTCCTCCGTGCCAGGGTGCGTGATCCCCTGCTCGGCCGCGTGGGCGAAGTCACCGCTGTAGATCCTGACATTCTGACTCTGCTTGTGCAGGGGGGCTATCTGCCCGTTGTTTCCCCCATTGCCGAAGGGGAGGACGCAGCCCCTCTCAACCTTAACGCGGACACTGCCGCCGGTGCTGTGGCCGGCGCTCTGCAAGCTGAATTTTTTGTGCTCATGAGTGACGTCCCCGGCGTTCTGGACGCGGAAAAAAACCTGCTTCCCCGTCTCACCAGAGGCGACATCGAAACGCTCAAGGAAAACGGCGTTATCAGCGGCGGCATGATTCCCAAGGTAGACGCCTGCCTGCACGCGCTGGATCAGGGCTGCCTCAAGGCCGTCATCCTTAATGGTGCCGAGCCCTCGGCCCTGCGCCGCCTTCTTGAGGGAGACGACCGTCTGGGCACAGTGGTCAGCGCCTGATTTTCCCCGGCACAGCACTGTGTGTCCGCTCTGAAAATAAAACCGGGTAAGGATCTGGATGCGCAATCCCTTCCTGCCCTGGCCATGCTCCCGCACAGAGCTTCTTCCTGGAGAGCAGACTGGCTGCTGCCCTGCCGCAGCTGACGCCCAAAGGCCAGGCCACAGGGGCTCTGCCTGCGCGTGTGCTGTCTGACGTCCTCACGTCTTCGGCGGTTTAAGTCCGGGACAAAAGCCTGCCATCTCGCACGCATGACAGCGCGGGGATCTGGCGCTGCACACATCACGTCCGAACTGCACCATGCGGTGATTGAGATCGCCCCATTCCTGACTGGGAAAAAGAGCCATCATATCACGCTCCACGCGCACAGGATCCGTCTGCGCGGTGAGCCCGAGTCTGTAGCTGATGCGCTTTACGTGCGTGTCGACGGCCATGCCCTCGTTGATGCCGTAGCCCCCGAAGAGAACAATATTGGCCGTTTTGCGGGCCACGCCCGGCACCTTGACAAGTTCAGCCATGGTGCGCGGAGGCTGGGCGTCGTATTTTTCCACCAGCAGCCTTGCCGCGCCAAGCAGATTCCTTGCCTTGTTGTGATAGAAGCCCGCAGGCCGGATGACAGCCTCAATTTCCTCCAGGCTTGCCCCGGCCAGCTCCACAGGTGTGGGCCAGCGCTCAAAGAAGGCCGGAGTCACCTTGTTAACGCGCTCGTCCGTGCACTGTGCGGCCAGCACTGTGGCCACCAGCAGCTGCCAGGGAGAGGCGTGAATGAGCATTGTCGCGGGCCTGGGATAGCGCTTTTTGAGCAGTTCCAGCACAAGAGGCGCCCTGTCGCGTGCGCCAGCAGGGAGTGCTGCGCCTGATGTCGCTTTGCCTGTCATATTACCTCCGTGTCCGCCACTGTATCTCTGCTGCCACACTGTAACAAGTGGGCAGACGCCATTTCGACGCATCGTTCCAGGCATGGACCGTGTCCCGCCACACAGGCGAAAAAGAAGTGATTTCCGACCTGTATGACCCCTCTTTACAAGCTCGATCTTTTCAGGTAGCTAATCCCATTTGAAAATTACTGCCCGGTCGTTCAGGGCGCGAGAGGGATACTATGGATCCAAAGGATATTGAATACTTCCGGACTCTTCTCAACGACATGCTGACTGAAGCGCAGCAGAAAGGTGACCTGACCCTTGAAGAGCTCAGCGGCGGCAACGAAAGCTTTGCCGACCCGGCGGATCGCGCTACAGCCGAATCGGATCGCGCCTTTACCCTGCGCATCAGGGATCGTGAGCGCCGTCTCATTAAAAAAGTCAAGGAAGCACTGCAGCGTATTGAGGACGGAAGCTACGGTCAGTGTGAAGAATGCGGTGAGGAGATCAGCATCAGCCGGCTCAAGGCCAGACCAGTGACCAGACTGTGCATACACTGCAAAGCCAAGCAGGAGCTGATCGAGAGTCAGCGCGGCTGACCAGGCGATTTCCTCTCCGGACTGACAGTCGCCATCCCGGTTGTCCTGTATATTTCCCCGGCAGTCCTGCATCTGCGCAGGTCTGCCCTTTTTTGTGCTGTACTCCCGGCAAAACGGGATGTCAGCGGAGCTTTTGCGTCATGGATGCACATCTTTTCCGTCGTCTGTGCCAGGCTCTGTCACCGCTACTGGTCGGTACCAGAGTGGCCAGGATTCAGGAGCCGCACCCGGGAATTTATACCTTCAACCTGGACCTCTTCTCCAGATCCTCACCACTCGGCCGCAAGGCGCAGCTTGTTCTCAGCCCCGGCAGACACAATCCCTTCCTCTTTCTTTCCACAGCCAGACTGGCAGCCAATGCCGCGCCCTCGGCAGCTGTCATGCGCCTGCGCAAATACGCCGCAGGCCGCAGCATCCGCCACGTGAGCGTGTTGTGGCAGTCCCGTGAGCTGCATCTGCTGCTGTCCGGAGCCATGCCCGCAGCCCTGCGGAGCGGCCCGGGCACAAACGCCCGGAGCTCTGATGACGAGCGCCTGACCTGGCTTGTTCTCTCCCTGCGTGACGGCCCCTTGCTGCGTTTCGCGGCGCCTGACGATCTTCCCTCGGAACAGGATCCAGTCTGGCCCGATGCAGCCATCCTGCCTGAGGCCATGCAGGAATGGCGCTCCTGGCCCGTGCTGACACCGGCCCTGCGCCGTACCCTGGCTCTGCTCGATCCCAGGGACGCCATGGCGCTGCTGGTGGATCTGGAGGAGGGCGGTGGCGATATATTCTGCTACAGCGTAACGGACGAGCGCGACACAAGCAGAAGGGAAATACGGCAGGTGTCTGCCTGGCCCCTGCCGGAAAGTCTGCGCTCAGGCGACGAGCAGGAGCGTCCTGACGTTTTGCGCGCCCTTATGGAAGCCGGCTCGGATCTGGTGCTCAGCGCAGCGGCCAGGCAGCAGGCGCGTCTTGCCGCTGATCCCTGGCGTAAAAAGGAGCGCCGGCTTGTCGAACTTCTGGAACTGCACGAAGAGGACGTGGCCCGCTTGAAAAAAATGTGCGCCCGCAAGGAGCAGGCTCTGCTCATTCAGGCCAGCCTGTGGCATCTGCCAGCCAACGCCCGCCAGCCCTCTGTGACAGTGACGGATGCCGAAGGCGCTGCCATTGTCCTGAATCTGGATCCCCGCTGCACCATACGTGAAAACATGGAGCGCTTCTTCCACACGGCACGGCGCGGCGAGCGGGGCCTGGAACGGGTGCGCGTGAGGAAGCTGGAGCTGGAAGCTGATCTGGCCAGAGTGCGCCGCGAAAAAGAGGCCTGCCTCATGGGCGCAGCCGGCGCTGCCATGACGACGACAAAAGAAAAGGCACAGCACCGTCCCCTGCCGCAAACGCCAGCCACAGTGCAGCTCTTTGTCAGCTCGGACGGGCTTGCCATGCTGCGCGGACGCAGCGCCAGGGGCAACCAGGACGTCAGGCGCATGGCCGCGCCCCACGATCTCTGGGTCCACGTCGAAGGCGGGCCTGGAGCACACGTCGTTATCCGCCGCGATCACGCAGCGCAGGAAGTGCCTGAGCACACCTTGGACGAGGCAGGCTCCCTGGCTGCCAGCCGCAGCTGGCTTAAGGATGAGCCTGCGGCGAAGATCAACTACTGCGAAATCCGCCACGTGCGCCCACTCAAGGGGGCTGCACCAGGCACCATGCGCATGGACAAAATCCTCTTCACAAGGCAGGTGCCCATCCATCCGGAATACGAGACCGCACTTTTGCCGGGCAGCGAAAACAACACGCAGGCCGGCAGCTGACTGCCCCTCTGACAGCGCCGGGCCCGCCAGACGTCAGCAGAAGTTGACGCGGCCGGTCCCCTTTGTCAGCTCCTCGAGCCATGCCCATGCGGCATCTGCCTCATAAAAACGCAGGGCGCTGTCTTCTGCCAGCAGCTCAGGATCCACAAAGGCTGCAAACTTTTCCTGCAAGAAATCCTGTATGCCGGCAGTGAGTGACAGCGCCGACGGACGCCCCCCTGCCAGCAGCAGACGCAGTTTTTTCGAAAACTGGTTCCAGGACACGTCACGCACATCCACAACGCCGGACGTGTCCCTGACGTCCAGGCCCGCCGAACGCAGCAGCGCCGAAAGAGTCCGGCAGAAGCGATCGCCGCGCCAGGGGAACAGCCTGACTGAAGAATGACTCGCCAGCACGCTGAACTTGTTCAGCCCGAGACTGCTGAAAGCCGCACGGCCGTCACGCAGCAAATTTCTGGCCGGATAGGAACAGTGACCAGCCACGCGCCCGCCATTATAGATATCGAGCATGGTTGCGCGCACGCGATCGTGCACGCACTGCCCCACGCCGCTGAAGCGCGGCGCCTGTCCCTGCGTGTCCTGTGTCAGCTGGACAACTCGTTTCTCTGCATCGATGCCGGTTACCTGCCAGGCCCGGCCGGCAAAGAGAATACGCTCCCCTTTGTCCAGAGGTGCGTCCATGGGCAGACGTCCCAGGATCCGCTCCCCGCTGACCAGGGTGTAGTCCGGAGGCTGACGAAAGGCAGTGCAGAAATCCCGCCCGCCGGTCAGCGCCCTGCCCCTGTCCGTAAGACAGAGCTCGTTGTTTTCGCTCTTGTAAATAATATTGCGCGCAACCAGTCCCTTCAGAAGCTGCAGATATCTGCCCTGATCCACCGGGAAGGGACCTGTTGCGCAAAGCAGGTGCCAGAGCAGAGATGGTCTGAGTCCACCGTACTGCCCGATGGAGGACAGGATCTGCTGCACCAGGGTAGAGTACTGGGGTCTGGGCGGCAGCGCCGGCTCGCACCAGCCCTCCTCCAGCAGGCGGAGCACGGCCAGTGACTGAAACAGGCCCAGATGCAGGCGGTCGGCCACATGGGCGCGGCTGCCCGCACGTTCCTCGAGCAGGAAAAGACGCAGAACTTGTTCCTCGCCGCGGCGTCCGGCACGGCCCAAACGCTGCCGCAGACTGGCTACAGACCCGGGAGCCTCCAGCTGGACTATGCTGTCCATGTTGCCAATGTCGATACCGAGCTCCAGCGTCATGGTGCACACGGCCGTAGCCGGTGCCTCACCCTGCAGACGGCGCTCCAGGCGCTCACGCAGCTCCCTGGAAAGTGAACCGTGATGCGGGAAAAACTCGTTGGGCCGCCCCTCTTCCTGACAGCGCTCGGCCAAGGCGGCTGCCACTTCCTCAACACGGCGCCTGGAATTGGCAAAGACAAGATGGTGTCCGCCGGCCAGCAGCAGATAAAGCTCATCCATGAACCTGGCCCTGCCCGCATCAGCCACGTATTGACGCAGGTAGGGCGGTGCCACCAGATAGGTGCGAACCTCAAAACGCGCTCTGGCGGAAGCCCCGCCATTGACCAGGCAGCATGGCCAGTCCCCGCCACCGGGACGCAGGCGCGCTGCCATGGACTGCACATCCCCAAAAGTTGCGCTCAGCGCAATGCGCGGCACACGACGGCGCAGCAGGGCCTCTATGCGGCGCAGCAGAGACATGAGCTGCACACCGCGCTCGCTGTCTGCGAGAGAGTGAAACTCGTCAATGATAACACAGCCAAGCTCCGCGAAGGCCTGACGACAGAAATCCGTATGACGCAGCACAAAGGCTTCCAGGGATTCGGGCGTGATGAGCAGCACGCCGTGCGGCGAGCGCAAATAGGCATGCCTGGCCTCGCTGGACAGGTCACTGTGCCAGGGAGTGACTGGCAGCCCGACGCGGCCGGCCAGATCCGCAAGACGCCGGTACTGATCGTTTATCAGGGCCCTGAGGGGGCTGACATAGAGAATGGATGTCCCCTGTGCGCCGGCGTGCACCCTGGAAAGGGCGGGCAGAAAGGCTGCCTCGGTCTTGCCCGACGCCGTGGCAGCGGAAATAATCACGTCCGTGTTGCCGGCAAGCACGGGCTTAAGGGCCTGTACCTGCACAGGGCGCAGGCGTGTCCAGCCCTGGTCATTGACCCACTGGCGTACAGGCGCGGAAAGCAGATGGAGAGGGGATGCGTCCGGCACCATTTCCGGACAGGCCCCCTCCTGCCCTTTGCCCTCTGGCGATGTCATGTGCACGCTGCCCCGCCTTCCTACAGCGTCAGGGTCCGCTCAATGCGGGCCAGCGTTTCCTCCCTGCCAAGGAAGGCCATGATGTCGTGCAGATGCGACCCCCCCATGAAGCCCACCAGGGCAGTGCGCAGAGCCGGGGCTATCTGCTTGAAGGCAAGATTGCTGCTGCTCACAAAATCGTTAAAGACGCGTTCCAGATCAGCAGCCTCAAAGGATGGTGTGGCTGCGAGCGTGTCGCGCAGGGCGGCCAGGCGGGGCCTGGTCTCGTCTGTGATCTGCTTTGCCACAACCTTTTCGTCGTAGGGCAGCTGAGCTGCCGGCGTCAGCATGGGCTTGAAGGCCGCAGCCAGTTCCACCAGGGTTTTTGCACGCTCGCGGAAAAGCCGGCACAATGCTTCCAGGCGTGCCTCGGAGAGCTCGCCGTAGCCGGCCTCGACAGCAAAGGGCCTGACCAGACGTGCCAGTTCGGCCAGGGGCAGAGAGCGCATATAGTGCGCATTGAGCCACTGCAGCTTGCTTGTGTCAAAACGCGCAGCCGAAGGATTGAGGTGCGTGCCGTCAAAAAGCTGCACCAGCTCATCCAGCCCGAAAATTTCCTGATCGCCGTGCGACCAGCCCAGACGCACCAGATAATTGACAAGCGCCTGCGGCAGCAAACCATCCTTTTCGTACTCGATAACGGCCCTGGCACCGTGACGCTTTGAGAGCTTGGCACCATCCCGGCCAAGGATCATGGGCACATGTCCGAAGACGGGCTCCTTCAGCCCAAGGGCGCGATAGATAAGAATCTGCCTGGGGGTGTTGGATACATGATCGTCACCGCGGATGACGTGGCTGATCCCCATCTCGTAATCATCCACCACCACTGCCATATTGTAGGTAGGAGTCCCGTCAGCGCGCTGAATGACCATGTCATCGAGCTCGCTCACATCGACACTGATGCGGCCCTTGACCATGTCGTCAAAAACGATTTTGCCCTCAGGCGGACATTTGAGGCGGACACAGGCTCCCTCGGACGGGCCGTGCCCAAGCTCGCGGCAGTGACCGTCATAGCGGGGCTTGCGTCCCAGAGCTCTGGCCCGCTCACGCATGGCCTCGACTTCCCCGACTGAACAGGTGCACCAGTAGGCCTGCCCCGCATCCAGCAGCCTGCGCACCCAGGCACGGTAGGTATCCATGCGCTTTGTCTGATACACAGGCTCACCTTCCCAGGACAGACCCAGCCAGCGCATGGAGGCAAGAATGGAGTCCGTGTACTCCTGTCTGGAGCGCAAAAGATCCGTATCCTCGATGCGCAGGTGGAACTGGCCCTTGAAGTGACGGGCGAGCAGCCAGCAGAATATGGCTGTGCGGGCGCCGCCTATATGCAGATGTCCTGTAGGACTGGGGGCGAAACGGGTGACAACATTCATGAATAACAACCGACGCGTCCTGTCTCCTTAAATCTTAAGGAGAGAGAAGCAGCGCCGCCTCCTTGCAGACTGAGTTTTTTCGGATAGGGGAAGGGATGGGGGAGCGCAGGGCACCCCGCTGTTCATGCAGCCCGGAAAAAGAGGACCGCTCAGCCCCTGTCCCGGGGAGACTGTCCATTATGCGGGGTTTCTGCTTGTACCCGTTTTTGCCGGCAGGTGCAACGAGCTCAAATCCCTGTTTCGGCCCAGGGCACCCCGGCCCCAGACTGTCGATGCCTGAGGAGCGCGTTGCCTGAATGACGGCATCCGGCTATTTTGACCGTATCCGTTCAGGGGATGGTGCGTGTCACCTGAGGGAGCTGAATGACACACTCGCACTCAATTGAGGCTGGCTCCAGCTACCCCCTGAACGGATACTTTTGACCTTTGTGGAACCGCTTTCTCCCTTCGGGCCCCGGGCCCGATTACATAAAGAGTTCCCAATCCGTTGCACCTTTTCGCCAGGAGGGGATTCAAGCAGGCA
>CAZJPT010000056.1:4885-9261 GCA_964547835.1 uncultured Desulfovibrio sp. | reverse complement strand
TTCGATGAGCTTTCAGGACCTCGCACGCTATTCCCAACTGAAGCGTCAGGCCATCGAAACTCGCGCTCAATTGAGGCTGGCTCCTGCTACCCCCTGAATGGATACACCATACCTTCCCGATGCGCGTCCCCGCCCTCTCGGCAGTCTGCGAAAAAGGCTTTCACAATGCGTCAAAACCTCATTCGGCCGTCCTGCCGTCATGCATCCGGCACTTGGTCATGCCGACAAAACCTGCTATTGATCAGGCCATGGGCTGAACGCATTATGCTTCCGGAAGAACGAGAGACAGCGTGAGTCTCCCCGGAGAAACGTCTGTACGCTGTCCTGCACCTCCCCACCAGAACTCCTCGGAGAGTGCCCTGCCCGAAGCAAGCAATCTACATACGCACTACGCACTATCTGGTTCTGGGGCTGCTCTCCGCACCAGAGGCGTACGTCGATTGGTGCAGAGTCAGTCACACATAGTCTGATCAGCAGTGCTGTCCCGGACGTCAGGACAATGGAGAAGTCGTTATGCCCCATTTCTGTCAGGCGCGTTTTGGGGGGATTATGGCTTGCCAAAAACGCCGCATATCAGGCAAACAGGAAATGCGAACATTGCGATTTTGCTGACCACATATGAAAAATGACCAAGGACCTATGATTACGCGGTGTCAGAGGCTTTGAAGTACACAATAATCAGCCAAAAAGCTCTGCTGTCTTGGCAGCCATGCGCTCTCCATAGAGACGAAAAACATCCGTATAGGCATCGAGCTGTTCGGCTATGGCCACTGGCCCAAGGTGTATGACAGGGCGTCCCATGCTTGCTCCTGCCGAATAGGTCAGCATGCCGAAAACCATCATGTGATCAAGGATCATGCGTATGGCCAGATCGGCACCGCCGTGCACGTAGTTGGCAGTGGCAAAGGCTCCGCCGATCTTTCCGGCCAGATTGCAGCCGCGAGCCGGACCATCCAGCCACGTTTTGACTTCAGCGGCCACACTGGCCATGTAGGTAGGTGTGCCCACAATGACGCAGCGGCTGTCTCTGACCCATTCTGTGTCCATCCCGTCCAGGGTGAAGGAGCGGGCCTGCACCCTGTTTGCACGGGTCATGCCCTCGCAGATGGACTGCGCCATTTTTGCGGTGTTTCCTGTACGGGTGTAATAGAGTACGGAAGTTTTGATGATCTGGTTTGCCATGACATTCTCCCTGGGAACCGCCTGTGTTTCGCGGCATCGTGTTCTTGACACTGGCGACGGACAGGCGGTTCCCGAGCACTGCATCCGTCGCCGCCGGGAGCCGTCAGGTGCATATGCCCTTTTTGCCGTTGTCCGGAAAGCCGGTGGGAAAGGGGCAGGACCGTGTCCGTGCGATGTTTCAGACTGATGTCCCGGGAACAAGCCTGTATGGATCCGGCTCGTTCAAGCAGGCGGCTTTGAGGGATTGCAGCGACTGCCGGATCATATCCTGCACAGCCTCGGTTGTGAAGAAGGCCGTGTGCGGCGTCAGCAGCACATTGGGCATGGCTTTCAAAATGGCCATGGTTCTGTTGGCAATGACCCTGCCCTTGAAGTCACGGTAGTAGACTGGTCCCTCACCGGCCATGACGTCCATGGCGCATCCGCCAAGATGACCCGACTCCAGGGCGCTTATGAGTGCTTCGCTGTCGACAAGGCTTGCACGGGCCATGTTGATGAGAATGGCGCCCTGACGCATGGCAGCCAGTGCGCGGACGTCAATGATGTGCCTGGTTTGTGGCGTTGCCGTGAGATGGAGACTGACGATATCGCTTTCAGCAAGCAGGGTGTCCAGGGGGACGTAGCTGGCAAGACCAGCGAGCTGGGGATTGACATTGCGCGAGTGGCAGAGCAGCCGGCAGCCGAAGGATGAAAGCAGTTGCAGCACGGCAGTGCCGGTTTGTCCTGTGCCTATGATACCTGCGGTCCTGCCGCGCAGCTCATGGCCGCGTGTCTTTAAGAGAGTGAAGTCCTGACAGGCATAGCGTTCGAGAATAAGGCGCATGCGGCGCAGGCACATGAGCATGGTCATGACAGTGAACTCAGCTACTGTCCATGGTGAGTAGCTCACATTGCTGACAATAAGGCCAAGGCGTGCACACGCATCAAGGTCTATATGCTCGCAGCCGACTGTGCGGGTGGAAATGGCCTTGACGCCAAGCTCACGCCAGCAGGCGGCAAGCTCCGCTGTTATCGGGCTGGTGACTACTGAGACGCCGTCGCAGTTTGCGGCCAGAGAGGCATTGCCAGGCACAGGGCGATGCTGTGTTAAGGATGTCTAGTATTTCGTGTCGTAAATTCGTTAAGTAGCTGACGGGGCCGAAAACTCGACTCATGCCTTGTTAAAGTGCTTAACGAATTTCAAACATAAAGTACTAGTCGAAACTGAAGCCTTCCGGCATAAAGCCCATAGAGGTCAGCAAGGCAAGGATGCCTATGAGCGAGAACAGGCTGAGCGTGTTGGTGACAGCTACGGTGAGGGCCGCCTGTCCGGGCACACATTGATAAAGCTGGGCCAGGGCGGAGCAGAAGATGGCTGATCCTGTGGCCAACATGATAGTGGAGACACTGACCCAGAGCGGGTCAACGCCCAGGGCAAGAAGAATGGGCAGGGAGATAAGCGGCATGCCGACCAGCCGCCACAGGCAGAGCCATGTCTGATGCGCGAAGCGTACCTCCCTGGAGCGCAGTGCCGCTATGATGCTGGGACGCAGGCTCAGTCCCAGGGTGAAGAGCATGCAGGTAGGTGCCACGAAACCCAGCATGCTCAAGGATTTGTCCAGAGGCTCCCAGACGCTGATCCCTGAGAGACAGACCAGAAACCCCAGCAGCGTGGCCATGAAGACGCTGTTATACAGAAAATAGTTCCTGATGAAATGCCAGATTCTGCTGTACAGCCGCAGGCTCCCTCTGGTTTCGGCCTGTTCCCGCTGACGTCTGGCATAGGCCATGACGACAGTCTGGGCAATGATGCAGATGATGTTGGATGACACCATCATGAGTCCGCCAATCATTATGACCTCGTCGTCGCCGTTATAGACGTTGATGATCACAGGAAGGCCAACGAAGCCGGCATTGCAGAAGGCAACGGTAAGGGCGGAAATCATGGCCGGACCGCTTTCGCGTCTCAGGCGGCGTTCGATGGCATAGAAGATGCCCAGGAAGCCGACCTGCACCAGCAGGATGCCCAGCCACCAGCGCCACTCGACAAGTTTCTCCAAGGGAGCTGTGCACATGACGTGAAAGATGAGGCAGGGGATGGAGATATAGAGGGAAAAGATGCTCAGTGTCCGGACCGCGCCGTCTGGCAGAACCTGCAGGCATTCGACAAGTACACCGGCCAGAATGATAATGAAAAGCGGAGTTACGGAGGCAAAGATCATGTACACGGCAGGACTCTCCTCGTATGGGCGTGAGGTTGCGGACAAGGTATCCGGGGCCCTGTGACGGTCTGACGGGCAGGACGTGCAATAGCGCCGGGCTGAGAAAAATACAAGCGCGAACGCTGAAGACGCAGGATGAGAAGGGATAGACGGCTTGCGGACAGACAAAAGGGTGTCCTGCGGGGAAGCCCTGGTCAGGCAGCCAGCTCAGTGAAAATCGCGTCAAATTCTCATTCGATAGTCCCAGCCGGGTGCTGCACCGGTTTGACTCGAGAACCCGGCGCAGCTATGAAATGGGGGAAAAATGAGGATCTTTTGACCGCCCGTGCAGGGCAGGGGAGGAGGCATGACGCAGCCCTATCAGACCTATCAGTCTGCCATTACTGTCACGGCTGCCGGCCGGGAATGGGCGCTGCGCCGGGCTGCAGATTTGGACAGGCTCTGGGAAGACATGGTTGCTGACGGCAGGGCGGACGCGGATGATCACATCCCGTACTGGACGGAACTGTGGCCATCAAGTCTTGTTCTGAGTGCCTGGCTTGCGCGCAGCAGAGAGCGCATTGCTGGCAGACGCTGCCTGGATCTTGGTTGTGGTATAGGATTGACCGCCCTGGTAGGCCAGTGGCTGGGTGCACGGGTGACTGGCGTTGACTGTGAAGTTGAAGCGTTGCGCCATGCCAGGGAGAACGCCAGTGCCAACAGTGTTGCCTCACCGCTATGGGTGGCCATGGACTGGCGCAGGCCGTGTGTTGCCGCTCAAGCCTTTGACTTCGTCTGGGGCGGTGACATTATGTATGAGCGTCGTTTTGTGGATCCTGTGCTGGCATTTTGCGAACATGCCCTGACCAGGGACGGCTGCGTCTGGGTCGCCGAGCCTGGCCGGGAGGTCTATGACTGCTTTTTACGGGCACTGCCAGGCCGTGGCTGGACTGGCCGCAGGGTGCTGCAGCAGGACGTGGACGCTCTCTACGCTCAGGCCGGCAGGGTGAGCGT
>CAZJPT010000056.1:0-4875 GCA_964547835.1 uncultured Desulfovibrio sp. | reverse complement strand
AGGCGCTGAAGTAATGGCGTGGATGCAACGTCAGGGAGGCCGTATGGAAACAAACGAGGACAAATTGGCCAGAATGGGGATTTCCCTGCCTGTGGAACTTTTGTACCCCTTTGACGAACTCTGCCATGAAAAAGGCTACAAAAGCCGTTCCGAGGCCATACGCGACCTCATACGCACGGCGCTGGTGGAGCGGGAATGGAAGAATAGCGATGCAGAGGTGGCCGGCACGCTCACCCTGGTCTATGATCATCACAATCATGACCTGCCCATCAAGCTTATGGATATACAGCACGACCACCATGATGTGGTGGTGACTACGCAGCATGTCCATCTGGATCATCACAACTGCCTGGAGGTCCTGGTGCTGCGGGGCAGAGCCAGAGACATAGGCGCTCTTGCCGACAAGCTCATTGCCTGCAACGGCATCAAGCATGGCGTCTTCGTGCCCTCGACCACGGGCAGAAAGCTTGCATGAGACTGTCTTGCCTGTTGCCCCCGGGCTGCGCTAGGATCCAGCGCTGCTCTGGCAGCATGCGGCTGTCGTGCGCAGTCACAGCCTGTTTTTTCGCAGGACGTCAGTGAGGAAGGATGCAAGGAAGGACGCTATGTTAGACGTGCAGAAGGATATGCCCAATGTGCCCATACCCATCGACAGAGTGGGCGTGCGCGGTGTCAGGATGCCCCTGTGGGTGCGTGACAGGACTCATGAGAAGCAGTGCACAGTGGCCAGCGTGGATCTTACCGTGGACCTGCCGTCATCCTTCAAGGGCACGCACATGAGCCGCTTTGTGGAAGCCCTCGAGTCCTGGGAAGGGCGCATCAGCTACCGTAGTGTGCGCGGACTGCTTTCCTCCATACGCGGACGTCTTGAAGCAAGAAGTGCGCAGGTGTCCTTTCACTTTCCCTACTTTATCCGCAAGAAGGCGCCGGTTTCCGGGGTGGAGAGCAGCGTCAGCTACAACTGTGTGCTCACCGGCACACTGAGCGGTGCAGCTGACCCGACCTTTGAGTTTACCCTGGAAGTGACGGTGCCGGTCATGACAGTCTGCCCCTGCTCCAAGGCGATAAGTGACGTGGGGGCGCACAGTCAGCGCACCCTGGTGCACATGGTGCTTCTTACGGACGGCTTCAGCTGGATAGAGGAGTTTGTCGAGCTGGCCGAAGCCTCAGGTTCAAGCCCGGTCTACACAACACTGAAAAGGGAAGATGAAAAATACGTGACGGAACATGCCTTCGCTTCGCCGTGTTTTGTAGAGGACGTTGTCCGCAATGTGGCACAGCGTTTAAAAGCACATCCGCATTTACGTGGCTTCCATGTAGATGTGGAAAGCATGGAGTCAATTCATAATCATAATGCTCTTGCATGTATTGAGTATAATTTCTGCAAAAATGCATTACGCAGCTAGGGAACATTCTTTTGTTACATGAAGATGGTACAATATTTTGTACGACACAGCAGGTAGTTGCGACCTTTTGTGGATAATAAAATGCTTGACTCGACAAGGGTGACGGGTTTATAAGAAAAAGAAAGGCTTTCATGATGAGCGTGTCGGATCCTGCGGGAGAGCTTCCTTCTTGAAGAGAGCGTCTGGCGGTATCTGGTGATGCTGCTTCTCTGGCTGGTTTGTCAGGCTGTGGATGGGGCCGCTGAGAAAACGAGAAAATGGGCTGCGTGCCTTGTGCGACGGGGGTGTCATGGGGATCAGAGTTTCTCTCATTGTTGTCGGGCTCGTATGTATGCTGGCTGCCGGCTGTACCAAAAAGCAGCCGCATCCCGAAATGGATCCCACAGTGGTGAAGTTCGAGAATTTCCGGCAGTCGTATGACGGCACTGAGGGGGACGAGAACGCTCAGGTCGTCTCGAAGGAGGAAAGCGAAAAGAACAAGGCCTCCTCTAAAGAGATTGCCCACATTGCTGCCCCGGATTCAGGCGTGACCAGCGTCGTGCTGGCCAGGGCGCACAGCACCCTGGGAACCCCCTACGTCTATGGAGGCACCAAACCAGGCGGATTTGACTGCTCCGGGCTTGTGCAGTGGGCCTATAAGGGAGCTGGCATCAGCCTGCCGCGCACGGCGCGTGAACAGTCCCGCTCCGGCTTTGCCATCCAGGACAAATCGAAGCTCCGCGCCGGTGACATCGTGGCCTTCAGGCGCCCGGAGGGCTATCATACAGGCATCTATATCGGTGACGGCAAATTCATTCACGCTCCGCGCACCAATAAAACCGTGCGCATTTCGTCCATGGACACGTCGTATTTCGTCCGCAATTTCATTGGCGCAAGGCGTGTGGACACCAGTAAGCGCAACATGGAGCTGGCCAGGGCTACTGAACAGGCTGACAGGAAGCATATGGCTTCCATGAAGAGCAAGACGAAGAATGCTTCCGCTGCTTCTGGAAAAGCCCAGACATCAAAAAAGACTGTTACCTCGCAAACACCGGGTAGGAAGACCCCGGCGGTCCAGAAGAATACAAAGAACGCAAAGAAGTCGAATGCGACAGCAGCAAAATCCACAAAGAAGACAAATACGGCGGCCGCTGGTTCCGGAAAGAAGCCTGCAGCCACTAAGGCGCAGAGTGGGCAGAAACAGACCGCTGGAAAAGCAGCATCCGTGAAGCAGACTGCATCCAGAGACAAGGCATCGAACACCGGGAAGAAGGCAGCATCCCAGAAGAAGCCGGCTTCTGCGACTGACAAGGCAGCTTCCAGGACGGCTTCCTCTGGAAATAAGAAAGTTGCACAGACCAGCAAGAATACCAGGAGTACAGACGCAAGCTCGCCCAGGCGCACCGTGGAACAGGCCACAGGGGGCCGCGGCGCTGCCTCCAATGAGGCCAGGGAGCGTCAGAACAAGGGCTAGTCCCGGCAGGCATGCAGTCATGAATGGATTTTATGTTGAAATAGCGCCTCGGGGCGCTATTTTCATATTTGCTCCCAGGTGCGCGGAGGTGGCGCGATGACAGTACGGGGACGGCTTGCGCCGAGTCCGACGGGCTGGGCGCACCTTGGCAATGCCTGGGCTTTTCTCATGGCCTGGCTGGCCGTGCGATCACAAAATGGCGAGCTGGTGCTGCGTATGGAGGACCTGGACAGTGAGCGCAGCAGTGTTGTCTATATGCAGATGCTCATGTCCGATATCCGCTGGCTGGGACTTGACTGGGACGAGGGACCAGCCCCGGAGCAGGAAAGATGGGACTACCATCAGTCCAACAGGACAAGGCTTTATGCTGAGGCTCTGGAGCAATTGCGCGCCATGGGACGAGCCTATCCCTGTTTTTGCTCCAGGCGGGATCTGCGCCTGGCTTCGGCCCCACATCTGGGTGACGCCGGACCGGCCTATCCGGGAACCTGCCGCAATCTGTCCGGGGAGGAGGTGCAGGCGCGCCTGGCAAAGGGCGAGCGCTGCGCGTGGCGCTTTCGTTCAGACGGCCGCGCCTATGCCTTCACGGCTTTGGTTATGGGATCGTGCAGCTTTACACTTGAGGCATGTGGCGGTGATTTCAGCATGCGCCGTCCGGACGGCGTCTTTTCCTATCAGCTGGCCGTGAGCGTAGACGACGCCCGCATGGGAATCAGTCAGGTGGTCCGCGGCAGGGACATCCTCACGTCCACCCCCAGGCAGCTGGCCATACTGGATACCCTTGGCCTCAAGGCTCCGCATTACGCGCACATACCGCTTCTCCTTGGCGAGGACGGGGAAAGACTGGCCAAACGGCATGCCTCCTTGAGCCTGGATGCACTGCGCACCCGCGGTGTGCGTCCCTGGCGTGTGACAGGGCTGCTTGCCCATATTGCCGGTCTCATTGACAGACGTGAGGAAATTCATCCGCAAGAATTACTCCAACTATTTGACATAGGCAGAATACCTTGTCATGATTATGTAATAACGTCAGCGGACCTTTGCTGGCTGGAAGACAAGGAGGATCATGGGTATGGCCAGGATCACCAATGAGTTTCTAGACAACATTTTTCCCGCGGAAAGGACGGAGGCCTTTTTCGAAGCACTGTTTGGCGGTGCGGAAGAGGGCGCCTACGATATTGTCCTGCGTCCGCGCCATGAATCGGACAACGTCGTAGAACTGGCTTTTGAACTGCATCAGCGTCCGGGAAAATGTCTTGTCTGCAGCCTGACGTATGGTTTGAGCGGCGTTTTCAAACGCCATCCCATCATCGATGCCAAAGGGCTTGCCTGCGCCATAGCTGTTCAGATGGGCTGGACAAGCTGCGAATGGGAAATAGGCGCAACGCGCGAGAAAAACTCACAGCTGCACTGGATTCCCTTCCGCATCACAGCCATAAACTAGTGTCTAATGGCAAAGATTTGCTGTGGTATGTTGGTCTCAAAACGTCGTTATTCAAATATGATAGCATGCGTATAAACTTTTTGAGCTAAACACTATCTCCTGTTAGGAGGCCGATATCACATGATTATGGGCTCAGCCAAAATTCAATCACTAAATTCACAAACTTGACACTAGCGCGTTTTCCTTGAAAAAAGGATTGACTGTCTGAAGGCGACAAGGTAAAAACTTTTTCTCACGTTTCAGCCGCCATTGTTCAAGGCGCACATTACGCCAGCTTAGCTCAGTTGGTAGAGCAGCTGATTCGTAATCAGCAGGTCGCAGGTTCAAGTCCCGTAGCTGGCTCCAGAAATTAATCAGGGTCCGTGATAATCTCACGGACCCTTTTTAACGCCCATTGAAGTCCGGCCAGCTGTGTTCAGTCCTGCGTTTTTAAGAATCCGGTATAGACCGGCAGGATTTCCTGTGGTGTGCCGACGGCCACGGCATACGCATATGATTTGACAACAAATCATAGGTGTGTCATAAAAATAAATTTGGATGTTGCTCGATGTCTCTTAATTCTGTCTAACAGT
>CAZJPT010000055.1:0-9526 GCA_964547835.1 uncultured Desulfovibrio sp. | reverse complement strand
ATGGAAGGGACGGCAATCACTTTTTGATGGTTTGTTTTCTGACTGTTCCTAAAGATGCAAAGGAGGCCGGATGCGCGCAAAAGGAAAGGAGATTCAAGCCCTCAAGGCGTGGCTCACCACAGTCAGCAAGGAGCAGCGCTGGTGCGTACTGATTAACGCCGATCCAGATGCCATGGGAGCGGCTGAAGCGCTGCGTCGCATTCTCTCTGAACGCACCAGACTGGATGTCTGCCGCATTAACGAGATCACCAGACCTGACAATCTGGCCATGATCCGTTATCTGCACCTTAAGGTAGAGCCGTGGAGCAATGATCTCAGAGAAAAATACACACACTTTGCCATAGTTGACAGTCAGCCTCACCACAATGCTGCATTTGCCGGTATTCCCTTCTCCGTCATCGTGGATCACCATCCCCTGCCAAGGGAGCCTTTCACGAATATGCCCGCGCCGGCCTATGTAGACATCAGGCCAGCCAAGAGCTCCACATGCACCATCTTCGCCGAGTATCTCTACGGCCTGCACCTGCGTCCAAGCACCAGTCTTGCCACAGCTATGATGCTGGGCATTCGCACGGACACCAATCTCTTTGAGCGCAGCGGCGGACAGGATGATCTGGAAGCCTATCAATGGCTCTCCAGCCGTCACGACGCCATGCTGCTGCGCCGGGTGGTGCGCAGCGAATATCTCATTGACTGGCTGCCGCTCTTCTCGAGAGCCTTTCGCAGTCTGCGACGCTGCCGCACCACCGGTGCCCACGTCTGGGTGGGTGACGTCAACAACGCCGATCTGCTGGTGGCCATCGCCGATTTTTTCACGCGTGTGCACGGCCTCAAATGGATAGCTGTCAGCGGCACGGTGCAGCGCAGGCTCGCCGTTGTCATCTTCCGCGGCGATGGCTCCCGCGACCTGGGGCGCCTGGCTGATGCCTGTTTTTATGACGTAGGATCCGGGGGCGGCCACCGCTCCATGGCCAGAGCGGAATTTCAGGTCAGTGCCATCCCGAACGGCGAGGACTGTCAGGACTTTATCATGCGCCGTCTGGAGGTGCGCAAACTGCGCCCAAAGCCGGCTCCACCGAACGCCAGAAGCCAGACAAATGCTGACCACGGCAAAAACTCACAAAAAAATGAGCCCCTGAGCTTGACACCCTGACCTGCCCGGGCGTAAAAGGCTTTTGTCAGTTTATCGGACTTCAGGGGAGTAATCCATGTCCCGTTCCTTTACCACAGCTATGCGTAGTGCAGCCAGCTTCAACTGCTGGTTTTATTTTGTGTACTTTGGCAAAGCCTGTGGTCAGGAGCTCTGCTGACGTCCACACAAAATCACGAGCTCACAAGGCCGCAGGCAAACCAAAGCCGGCGGCCTTTTTTCATTGCCGTCGAGACACTTTGGCAAGCCGGCCTCATTCAGCATCTTCAAGGAGAAGCCCCATGTACTTCGGCAAACAAATTCGTCTTGAACGCATTATCAACCGCAATAACGGCCGCACCATTATCGTCCCCATGGATCATGGCGTTTCCATGGGCGCCGTTGCCGGTCTGCTGGACATGAAGGAAACCGTTAACGACATGGCTCAAGGCGGAGCTGACGCCGTGCTCATGCACAAGGGGCTTATCCGCTGCAGCTACCGTCGCGCCGGCTCAGACATTGGTCTCATCGTACATTTATCCGCTTCCACGGACCTCGCTCCCCAGAATAATTACAAAACCCTGGTGACCACAGTCGAAGAAGCCATCCGGCATGGCGCTGACGCCGTATCCGTTCATGTAAATCTGGGTGATCCCAATGAGGAGAAGATGCTGCATGACCTTGGTCGCGTCTGCGAGCACGCCGACAACTGGGGCATGCCTGTGCTGGCCATGATGTACGGTCGCGGTCCCAAGATCAAGAATTCCTACGCCCCTGAGGTGGTGGCCCACTGCGCCCGCGTAGGCGTCGAACTGGGTGCCGATCTGGTCAAGGTAAGCTATACCGGTGACATATCCAGTTTTGCCGACGTCGTCGCATCCTGCTGCGTGCCCGTTGTCATTGCCGGCGGTCCACGCATGGAGTCAACCCGCGACTGCCTGGCCATGGTCTATGATTCCCTCAAGGCCGGTGGCGCAGGCCTGTCCATGGGCCGCAATGTCTTCGCGCATCCGCGCCGTGTACAGATGGTGCGCGCTCTGCGTGCGCTTGTCCACGAGGATGCCGACACGGAAACCGCCCTCAAGATCGTCGGGGAGTAAGTCTCATGCCAGCCATCTACTTCAAAGCCGTGCCCTTCTCCAAGGAAGAAGTCACCCTGGCCCTGGAATCAGGCGTCGACGGCATTATTTGTCCGGCCGGACAGGCAGCGCTTGTGTCAGGTCTGGCGCGCTGCGAGGTGATCAAGGCTGAGGACGTCCCCAGCATTCCCCTCACCCGCAAGGAGGACGAAGGCATTTATCTCGAAGCAGCGGCCACGGGCATGGCGACTCTGGCTCCGGGCTGGGAAATCATTCCCGTGGAAAACCTGCTGGCCCAGAGCGACCGCGTCTACACAGAGGTTCGCTCCCTTGCCGAAGCCGAACTGGCCTCAGGCATTCTGGAGCGCGGCGTCAGAGGCGTGGTGGTTCTCCCGGAAGGCACTGGCGATCTCAAGGATATTGTCAAATACTGCAAGACCAGTCTCGAGCACGAGATCCTGGAGGAAGCCGAGGTGACAGAAGTGATCCAGGCAGGTCTCGGGCATCGTGTCTGCTGCGACACCATCTCCATCCTGCGACGCGGTCAGGGCATGCTTGTGGGCAATTCCTCGGATTTTACCTTCCTTGTGCACGCCGAGACGGAACATAACCCATACGTGGCCGCACGCCCCTTCCGGGTTAATGCCGGCGCCGTACATGCCTATACGCGCCTGCCTCATGACAGGACATGTTACCTCGAAGAGCTTAAGGCCGGCTGCCAGGTGCAGATCGTGGATGCCGGCGGAGGCACCATGACGGCTACTGTGGGCCGCGTGAAGATCGAGATCCGCCCCATGCTGCTCATCAAGGCCGTTTTCCGCCGCGACGGCGAGGAAAAGTGCGGCGCTGTCTTCCTGCAGAATGCGGAGACCATACGCCTTACAGCCCCCGGCGGCATTCCAGTCAGTGTGGTCAGTCTCAAGCCGGGTGATAAAGTGCTCGTTCGTGTTGACGAGGCCGGACGCCATTTTGGTATGCGGGTCAGGGAAGAGATAGCTGAGGTCTAATCCATGTCTGAATCATCCATGTCAGAATCCGGACGCGAGGAAAAACTTGCGCGCATACGGGCACGCATTGACGAGCTGGACGCAAGGCTGCTCGACATGCTCAATGAGCGCTCCGCCCTGTCCCTTGAAGTAGGTCAGGTCAAGGCAGGGGGAAGGAGCTCCATCTACAAGCCGCAGCGCGAGGAGGAAATTCTCGCCCGCTTGAGTGCCCGCAACAGAGGCCCTTTGCCGGAAACCGCCCTGCGCTCCATCTGGCGTGAAATTTTTTCCTCGTCCCGCTCCCTGCAGTCCCCCCTGCGCGTGGCCTATCTCGGCCCTGAGGGAACATTTTCCTACTTTGCTGGCGTGGAGTATCTGGGCCACAGCGCTACTTACCAGCCTTGCAGCGACCTCGCCAGGGTCTTTGAAGAGGTAAGCGCCACCACCTGCGATTTGGGTGTGGTCCCTCTGGAAAACAGTTTGCAGGGGACCGTGGGCGTTAGTTTCGATCTCTTTAACCGCTACCCCATGATTATCCTGGCCGAACTCTATTCCCACATTTCGCACTGCCTGCTCAGCATTGAGGACAGTTTTTCCGATATCAAAACCGTGTACTCCCACCCCCAGCCCATGGCCCAGTGCGCCACATGGCTGCGCACCTACCTGCCCAAGGCCAGCCTGGTGCCTGTGGAGTCCACGGCTGCGGCGGCGCGGATGGTGGTCGACATGCCGGGAACAGCCGCCATAGGCAATGGCAATCTGGCGGAAATGATGCGCCTCAACATCTTGGCGCGACGCATCGAGGATGCGTCCGGCAACTGGACGCGCTTTGTCATCATCGCCAGGGAGGACGCTCACAGCAGGCTGGGCAGCCTGCCTCTGCAGAAAGGGTCAGGCGACGGCCACACCAAAACCTCACTGCTCTTTACCCTTATGGACAAGCCCGGCGCCCTGTCTTCGGTGCTCAATCTTTTTGCCAGATACAATATCAACATGCGCAAGCTGGAATCGCGTCCCCTGACCGGTCAGTGCTGGAAGTACTTCTTCTTCGCCGACGTCGAGACAGACCTGACCCGCGACGAATACAGGGATGCTCTGCTTGAACTTGACTCAAAGTGCACCAATTTCCGTATTCTTGGCGCCTATCCCATGGGACAGCAGATGGACAGGGGCCGGGATCCTGCAGTCGAGTCCAGGATCGTCAGCAACGGAGAGACCCGCTAAGTCCGGAATATTGCCATGATAGAAGTCACAGCTCCTTCCTCAAAATCACTTTCTCACAGATATCTCATTGCCGCGGCTCTGGCCGGCGGCACGAGTGAACTTCGCAACGTCCTTGTGGCGGACGACACCACCTGCACCAGGGAAATACTGACCCTGGCCGGGGCCATCTTCACTCCGCTGGAAAATCTGCCAGGTGCCTGGCGGGTGCGTGGAACCTCCGGCAGACTGCGTGGCGGAGAGAAGGGCGAGCCCCTGCCCTGCTACGTACATGAGTCCGGCACAACGTGCCGCCTGCTGAGTGCCGTCCTGGCTTCGGGCAGAGGAAGCTTTCGTGTGTTCGGCGCGCCGCGCATGCACGAGCGTCCCATCGGCTCGCTGGTTAACGCTCTGCGCGCCCTGGGCTGCGAGGTCACTTACGAAGGGCAGGAGGGCTGCCCTCCCTTTGTACTGCGCAGCTTCGGCATAGCCGCAGAAGCCCTGCCAGCCGCTGATCACGTGGGCAGACACACCCTTGAGGTGAGCATGGAGGAATCAAGCCAGTATTTTTCCGGCCTCCTCCTGGCAGCACCGCAGAGCGACGGCATGATCACCATGACCCTGGGCGGCACCAGGGTGGTGTCCTGGCCCTATATCGGCCTCACCCTGCAGTGCATGCGTGATTTCAACATCAAGTTTCTGGTGGAGACCAGAGAACGCACGGATGATGACGCCCATTGGGAAATTACTGACTGGCGCCAGCTTAAGGATGTCAAGCCTGGCTGTCTGCGCATCAAGGTGCAGCCAGGACGCTACCGTGCTGGTGTGTTTGACGTGGAAGGAGACTGGTCCGGGGCCTCTTATCTGATGGCAGCCGGCGCTCTTGGCCACGAAAGAACAGTGGTGCACGGACTGCGTCCGGATTCCCTGCAGGGAGACAAGGCCATCGTGAGCATCCTGGATCGCATGGGTGCCGATATTGTGCATACCGGAAACAAAGTGACCATCGAACCGCGCCCCTTGCACGGCATCAGCACAGACATGTCCCAGTGTCCGGACCTGGTGCCCACTGTGGCCGTTCTGGCCGCTTTTGCCGACGGCATCACCACCATTACCAATGTGGCGCATCTGCGCATCAAGGAATCGGACCGCATCAAGGCGCCGGCCAGCGGGCTGCGGACTATTGGTGTCAGGGTGGAGGAACGTGATGACGGCCTGGTCATACACGGCCTTGGCAGCGATGTACGCGTTGCTCTGGAGGGACTGCACTTTACTGCGGCCAATGATCACCGCATGGCCATGAGCCAGGCTCTGTACGCTTTGCGCTCAACTGACACACGCGTGCCCGAAATGTCACGCCGCATAGACACTCCTGGTGTTGTCTCCAAATCCTTCCCCGACTTCTGGAAGGTCATCGAGGCATTCTCCAATGACTGAAAATTCTGCACGTCATCATCTTGAACAGCCGGACAGCGTCGTCATCGTGGGAAGCGGCGGGCGCATGGGTGCCATGTTTGTGCGCGAGGCCCGGGCTGCCGGTCTGGGTGTCACTGGTGTCGATCAGCCGCTGAACGAGCTTGGCTGCCTGGCCAGAGCGCATATGGTCATTGCCTGTGTCCCTGCCGTTGTTCTTGAGGAAGTGCTGCGCATTATCTGTCCGCGCATGCAGCCAGGGGCCGTGCTCTGCGATATCACCTCAGTCAAGGTGGCCCCGGTCAATCAGATGCTCAACGCCTGGAAGGGCGACGTGGTAGGCACGCACCCGCTTTTCGGGCCAGCGCATAGTACAGATCCGCAAGAGCTGCGCGTGGCCATGGTGCGCAGCTATCGCTGCTCAGACGAAAATTACGCACTTGCTCAGACTTTTTTCACGACCCTGGGCTACACACCCTTCGAGACGGACGCGGACACGCATGACATGGCCATGGCGCGCATCCAGAACATGAACTTCATCACTTCCCTGGCCTACTGCGCCCAGACTGCCAATGACACACAGCTACGCGCTTTTGTCACGCCTTCCTTCAGACGCCGTCTTGATGCGGCCCGCAAACTGCTTACCGAAGATGGCGACATGTTCGCGGGACTGTTCGAGGCCAATCCCTACAGCCAGCAGGCCGTACGGCAGTTCAGCAACCTGCTCAGCCTGGCCTCGGCCGGTGACGTGGATTTGCTGCTGGCCAGGGCCAGGCAGTGGTGGCCGCAGAGCGACAAATAATGACGTGTGTGTCAGCTGACACGGCAGGATGTCAGATAACCAGGACGCGTTCCTGCCTATTTGCCGAAACGCTCCATGTAGAATTTGTGAAGGCAGCGGATGGCCTGGGAGCGCAGCTGGGACACGCGGCCCTCGCTGACCTTGAGGACTGTGGCAATGTCCTTCATGGTGTATTCCTCGACGTAGTACATAGAGAGAATAAAGCGCTCGCGCTCGTTGAGCATGGTCAGGCAGACGCGCATATTCGCCACGATTTCATTGCGGATGGCATTGTCACAGGGCGTGCCGCCGCTCTCGATGCTTTCATTGGTGAGATTTTCGGCAAGAACGCTCATGTCCGTGCTCACCAGTTGCTCCATGGCCTCCAAACCGCGGCGCACCTCGTCGAGGGACAGCGTTGTCAGCTTTGTCAGCTCTGTTTCACCAGGCCTGCGTCCGTAGCGGACTTCGTACTTGTCAATGGCTGCGTTAAGGGTCTTGACCAGAGAGCGCGTGCCGCGGGACAGGGGATCCTTGCTGCGCAGTTCGTCCAGCATGGCGCCCTTGATACGGTTTTCGGCGTAGGTGGAAAACGTGTTGCCGCAGCTTGAATCATATTTGCGGGCTGCATCCAGCAGACCAAGAACTCCGGCATTAAAGAGCTCATTGTATTCCATGCTCTCAGGCACGCGCTTTTTCAGGGTCTGGGCCAGGTAACGAACCTTTGGAAGATACGCCTCGATAATGACTGTCTGTTCCCTGGACGAGAACTCGTTCCAGGTCTTCTTTCCTTTCTCGAACAGATCACAGGGACTGGCGGTTTTAAACAGGGCGAACATGACTGGTATCCTTCTCTTCTTCAAGCTCAGACTGTCGTTAGCGGGTCCTTGTCTGCTGTGTCAGCATGGTTTTCCAGAAAAACTGGATGTTGCCGCCAGGATGGCGGGGCACCGGCCATTTGCATACGGTTTTCGTCAGCCTGCCTATAGCTTTTGCCGCCTCGCTGTCCGGAGCGTACTTGACGAAGGGGCGCCGCTGCATAACGGCCTGCCGGACAATCGGGTCTATGGGGATAACGCCGCTCAAATCCAGTGAAATTCCTGGTAAAAACTGGTCACAGGCATCGCACAGGCGGGCGTAGACCTGTTTGCCCTGGCGCTCGGATGGGCACATGTTGACGCACACTCTGAAACGGTCAACGCCGTGCACTGTTCTGAGATTCTTGATGAGGGCATAGGCATCAGCCAGCGAGGTGGGTTCGGGCGTCATCACCAGCAGGCGTTCCTGCGCTGCCATGCAGAAGTAGAGCACCGTGCTGCCGACGCCGGCGCCGGTGTCAACAATGAGGATGTCTGTGCTGTCAGCCAGCGGTTCCAGAGCCTGCAAAAGCTCAAGACGCTCACCTGTCCTCAGTTCCGTAACCTTGCTGATGCCTGAGCCTGCAGGCAGGATGGAAAAACCATACGGTGTGGGAAAGAGCACATCCTCAAGTCTGGTACGCCGGTTAAAGAGATGGAAGATGTCTCTTGGCGGATTCACGCCCAGGAGAACGTCCACGTTGGCCAGTCCGAAATCAGCATCCAGCATAACGACGCGTCTGCCGTCCTGGGCCAACCTGACAGCCAGATTGACGGCGACATTGGTCTTGCCTGCGCCGCCCTTGCCTGATGTGACGGTGATTACCTGCGGTGTGCCTTGTGCCATGGTCGTTCTCCCTGAAAGATTTCCGGTCCCAATGTGTTGACACCCCGATAAAAGCAAATTGCGTGCCAATATATGCAACTATTTGCTATATTTTACTTTTTAAGCAATTGCTCCAGACACCATCCTTCCTGTATACGCATTCTGTCAGATTCCGGACAGACGATGGCGCGCCCTGCCCTTTCTTCCTTGCCGCTGCTGCGCCGTTCACAGGGCGCAAAAAAAAAAGGCACTGAATCACTTCAGCGCCTTAAAAAAACAGGAATGACAAGAGGTTAACTTTAAATCCCCGCAGCCGGACCGCACTTTCAGCGTGCAGAATGTCACCGCGTCAAAAACGTGGACTTTGTCATAAAATTGACAGTCTGTGTGCCTGGCCAGGTTGGCGATACGCCTGTGACCGCAGGCGTATCGCCCAGCGTACCGAGATACGCCTTTCTCCCGGGCACGGGAAATCTCTTAAAAATCTAACATGAAGCGCATGCCCACACCAGCGTCCACATCAGGCTGCCTGCTGGGATTAAACTGTCGGTTGGTCTGCTGATTATCACGCACGATAACCTCTGGTCCTATGCCCAGGTACACATCGTTGTCCTGCTTCATTGTCGCGAAGGCGCGCACCCTGTGCTGGCTTTCCAACTTGATGTCTTCGTCGGCCCTGTGCTTGCTGTCTTCCCGCTGCAAGCTGGAGGACTCACGATCAACGCTCAGTCTGAACGTTTCCCATCCTGCCTTTTCTGCCCTGTCCTCATACTCGGATGCGCCTGCTTTGGGAGACGCTGAACTATGACCAGTGGCCTTGCTCATAAGCTCGTCGCCATCCAGACCTGTCTGTCCCCAGAATCTGGCACTGCGGCCTGTTTCAAAGGCCCAGTGCTGGGCGTGCAATTGCTTGTCAGCGGCTTGTGCAGGACCCCCTTTTGCGCCCTGGTGCCTGCTCCCCTGCTCTGTGGGCAAGACAGTACCGCTCTTTTGTTCGCCGGCAAAAGCCGGCCCGCTCAAGATGAGGAGCAGGAGAAACAGGACGCCCGAAAAAAGAGCCTCCCTCACGATGCATGCCCCTCCCTGGCATGACATGTCGTGCTGTCCTCTCTGCTGCTTCACGTTCATTTACATCACTCCACTGTCAGAGCGTTGACACGCTTACGTTTGGACTGGCCATGACGACCTTTGGCGTGGCCAGTCCGCCCTGTTACCAGACCTATCGGCCGTTGTCACTCATCCTTTAGCCTGAATC
>CAZJPT010000054.1:0-9547 GCA_964547835.1 uncultured Desulfovibrio sp. | reverse complement strand
GTACAGCATTGTGCGATTTGAGATGTCCTCTAAGTTATTTTTGTACGGTTCCTAACCATGTTTTCGGAAGGGACGTCCTCTCGGCGTGTGCCGCAGGGGCGTCTCTTTTCGCTTTTTCGCAACACAGGGAATACTGACATGGCCACGCCTTGTGGCTGGGGCAACCTATTGGAAGTAGTGCCGGAATATTTCGCCAGGTACAGGGATTTTGACCAGTCCGGTGTCTTGTCATTCGGTTTAAAAAAGGGCAATACTGCCTCGGGCGGAAGCTTGCTCTATTTTCTGACACTCCCCCGTGTGTAACAGGGAGATGCCGGCTTTGTTTTTTTCTTTTCCGGCAGGCTCTTTTATGCTATCTGTCCCAGTGCACCAACACGAGGATTGTTCTGTGATACTCACACTTGCCACGAAAATCACGCTGCTGCGCATACTGCTTGTGCCGTTTGTCGTTGTCCTGCTCTACTTTGAAAGCCGCACCAACTGTCTGCTCGCCGCGCTGGCTTTTGTCGTAGCTGGTGTGACTGACTGGATGGACGGTTATGTGGCCCGCAAGCAGCAGATGGTCACCAATATGGGGAAATTTCTTGACCCTCTTGCCGATAAGCTGCTTATCTGCGCGGTGCTCATCATGCTCGTCAGCCTGGGCTGGGCCCCGGGCTGGGTTGTGATTATCATCGTCAGCCGTGAGCTGTTTATTACCGGCCTGCGTACCATTGCCATTGACGCGGGTATCGTCATGGCTGCGGATCGCTACGGCAAGCTCAAGACCGTGCTGCAGATAACCGCCATAGTCGCCTTGGTGCTTCACTATCCCCTGTTCGGCATCAATCTCCACCTCATTGGCACAGTGCTGCTCTACCTCTCCATGTGGATGGCCATCTACTCTTGTTATAACTACTTTGTGTATTTCAGGAGGCAGTTCGCTCTCAGTCATGGCGGAAAAGACGCCGAGGAACGTATTCAGTGACGCCTCGTCCCGGCAAGCCGTCCATGATGCGTCCCGTTCTGCACGTGGTGCAGGAAGGCATGCGGGAGGATATAACCCATGGGAATACGCGTTCTTGTGCTTTGCGTTTTTCTCGCCGTCAATTCGCTTCTGGTCTACAAGGCCGTGTGGGGCAGCAGCGGACTTCTCGAGTACCGGGCCCTGCGCGAGCAGCAGCAGGAGGCCGCGGCCCGCAGCCAGCGACTTGATGAGGAAAATAAGGCTCTCAGCCGGGAGATACGCCTGTTGCAGAATGATCCGGAATATATCGAGAAAATGGTTCGCGAGCGGTTACATTATCTGCATGACAATGAAATTCTGTACCTGTTTGGTGATGAGGACGAACCCGTGAGCGCAGTGCGATAGGTATGCGGACAGACGCTTTTGTCCGGTTTTTTTCTACAGCAATCGCGTGACGCGCTCAGCTCCCAGTATTTATGCAGTTCCAGCAAACAGCCAAATGAACAAGGAGGCGGCGTTTGCTCCCGTTTTCCGCAAGGGGCGGGAAGCCGAAGTACGATGAACGAAAAAATTCAATGGTACAAAGAAATTCTTGAAGTTGAGCCGCAATCTCGGATGTTCTTTCCTCTGGCCAGGATGCTTGTCGACGCGGGCTGCCTTTCCGAAGCCTGTGATGTTCTCACAAAGGGGCTGCTCTACCATCCCGATCATATGCAGGCGCGCATGCTGCACGTCGATCTCCTCCACCGTCTCGGAAGACAGGAGGAGGCGTCATCTGAGCTGACCACGCTGCGCACAGCCCTGTCTGGACAGTATAATGTCTGGCAGGATCTGGCCCGTCTCAACGAAAAGGACGACGCCAGGCTCGCTGTACGCTGCATGAACTTGCTTCTGCACGGCATCCCGATAAATTTTGCTGATTTGCTGCTCCGTGGCATTGAGAGTCTTGAGGCCGAGCATGGGTTGCAGGAGCGCGTAACTTCTGCAAGACAGGAAATTGAGCGTGCTTGCGCCGGACTCGATGAGGCTGTGGACAACACGGCCGAGTCGACTGTGCATGCTCAGGCTGGTGCTGCCAGTGCTGCAACTGCCGTTGTGGGGGATGTGCTGACTTCCGTAGACGAGGACAAGCTGTACAGTTCAGTCAAACGCATCCTCAACGAGGCCGCAGACAGCATTCAGACCGATCCAGAAGGCGACCAGCTGCAGTGCATGCAGACTGTTCCAGAGACGGACACAGCCTGGGAGCCTGATGACGGCCCGTCTGACAAGCCTCAGTCCTGGCCCCCGCACACGCGCTCCATGGCGGATGTCCTGGTTGACCAGGGCGAGTACGGAGAGGCCATGGATATCTATCACGAACTTCTGGATCATGCCGGAAGCGAGGAAGAAATCAAGGAGCTCGACGAACGTCTGGACTACATAAAAGAACTGGCCCGGGGCGCTTTTGCACACCAGTCTGACAGTCTGGACGACGAGAGACAGGCGAACTTTGACGACAAGACTTTTATTACCAACATGAATGCGGATAACGGCATAAATGACGAGCAGTTCCTCTCCATGCTCAGCACTCTGGCCGCACGCGTTGAGGCCAGGGCGCAGTAGCCCGGACAGCCGCAACGGAGAATGTCCCGCTCGCCGCCTGTGCAGACAGCGGGACAGCCGATAAATCCCCAAGGAGATCGATGTGCATTTCCCATTGAAACGTTCCCTTCTGCTGTTCTTCCTGGCCGCTGCCCTGGTAATGAACTTTGGGTGTTCACGCTTTCAAAGCACGAAGAACATGTGGAAGGGAACAAAGGACCTGTGGTACGAGTACGTGAGCCGGCCGGCCGAAATTGACTACAGTGAAATCGGTTCGCTCAATGAAACCGAACAGGCCCTGGTCAACGGCATGATGAGCATCGATATCGAGCTCGCCAGGCTTGAGCGCCTCATGAGCAATGCTGACCGCACCCCCACGCGGGCATGGGCCGATCAGTTCTT
Organism: uncultured Desulfovibrio sp.; assembly: GCA_964547835.1. Lineage (GTDB taxonomy): Bacteria > Desulfobacterota > Desulfovibrionia > Desulfovibrionales > Desulfovibrionaceae > Desulfovibrio. The sequence continues at coordinate 6,615 of CAZJPT010000054.1, read as the reverse complement.
TGCCGAGGTTCCCTGGGTGGAGGGCTTTGCCGGCATCCGCGCCGACGGTCAGGTGCTCGGCAACATCCCCGCGCCAGACAGAGAACCTGTAGATTTGGACTGGGTACCGTTACTCTATGAACCTGAAAAGCAGTCCAGCCGCGCCCTGCGTGGTGACGTGCAGTTCGGTCCAGCCGGCCCCGAGGTGCTGCTGGCTGCCACGCTTTATGACGGCGTGGATTTTGTCGGCGTGATCGCGTGCTACTTCAAAATGACCAACCTCATCGACAGAGCAAAGAATTCCGGCAACCTGGTCATACTCACGCCCATGGCGCTGCTCTGGTCCGGTTATGACTACGGGTCTACGCCCATGGCCGGCGAAAACTGGAACGAGCTGGTCACGAAAAAGGTCGCAGGCACGCTCTCCAATTCCAATGGCACTTTTGCCTACCGCGTACGCTGGCTGGCCAACCTGCCCATTATCTTCTGCGTGCCTGAGTCCGGCAACTTCCCCACCGTCGCAGACGGCGGCCTTGCCGGTTCGGAAAAGTACTTCCCGGTTCGCGAGAAGAAGCCTGTGCCCGAACTCAAGCCCAGAGGCAAGGATCTGTTCAATACTGGCAGAGGTGCGTTCATCCCGCCGCAGGAGGGCCATGAGGCTGCAGCCGGAGACGGCACCGGTTACGCGGGTGATGCCGGGCCCGGTAGCATGCGCCTGCAGGAGCCGCAGGCGACACAGCCTCAGAGCCGCGTGCGCGAACGCGACCTTGGCAGCGACACCACCTATCAGCGTCCGGCGCGCGAGCGTCGCCAGGTACGCAGACAGCCCATTATCATCCCGGATATGCCCGAAGAGGATTATACGCCTCCGCCGCAGATTCAGATGCCGAGCCCCTTCGGTCCAGGAAGGGATGCCCCCGCAGACAGCGAAACGGGAGATGTGAGCACAACAACGCCTGAGGAAACAACGGCACCAGAAACTTCTGAAGCTCCGGCTGCTGATTCCAGACCCGAGGTTGAGCGCGATACACCTCTGCTGCCAGGCGGACGCATCTCGCCCTTCGGACCGCACAGAACGCCTGAACAGACGCCTGCCGCGACTGAGCAAGCGCCTGCTTCCGAGGCGCAGGCTGCTGACACTCCGGCTTATGAGGCACAGCCTGCCGAGGCGCCTGCTGCCGAAGCTCCAGCTTCCGATTCCGGGAGCGGAGCTGAGCGCGAGCGTGACACACCTCTGCTGCCAGGCGGACGTATCTCGCCCTTCGGACCATACAGAGCACCCGAACAGGCGGAGGATGTGTCCCAGGCAGAACCTGCCTCATAAGCGGATGACTGGAGAAAGAACACACGTATTTTCTATGTCTGCCTCGTGCTGACAAAATAACGTCAGGCAGCCCCTGTCATACGGGGCTGTCTCCATGATAAAGGGGACGTTTTCGCCCCGCACCAGGACAAACACTGCAGGAGGATACGAAATGGCCGATATTACCGTAACTGAGCATCTCCTTCTTCATCAGAAGCGTTCCCCTCATGCCACTGGAAAATTTACCGGCCTGCTTTACGATCTGATCCTGTCAGGCAAGTCCATAGCCAGACGCATCAGCAGGGCCGGTCTTCTGGACATTCTCGGCGGCACCGGCATTATCAACGTGCAGGGCGAGAGCGTGCAAAAAATTGATGATATCGCCAACCGCCTGCTCATTTACCGCATGGAGCGCTGTGGGGCCATGTGTGCCATGTCAAGCGAGGAGTATCCCGATCTTATCCGCATAGGTCCCGAATTTCCGCGCGGCGATTATATCATGGTCTTCGATCCTCTGGACGGCTCCTCCAACATGGACGTGAACGTCAACATCGGCACCATCTTTTCCATATACCGCCGTCCTGAGGGGCGTACTGGCGAAGTAACTCTTGATGAGGTGCTGCGTCCGGGCACTGAGCAGATAGCAGCAGGGTACTTCCTTTACGGCCCCTCCACCATGCTGGTCCTTTCCACAGGTCAGGGAGTACACGGTTTTACTCTTGACCCGGGCGTAGGCGAGTTCCTGCTTTCCCATCCCAACATGACCATTCCCGAGCATGGCTGGATCTATTCCTGCAATGAGGGTTACCGCCAGAAATGGGGCAAGGCGGCTTTTGAGGCCGTTGAGTATTTCCATAAGGCTCCCTCCAGCAAGGGAGGCGCGTATTCGGCGCGCTACGTAGGCTCCCTTGTGGCGGATTTCCACCGTACCCTCATCTATGGCGGCATCTATCTCTACCCGGAGTATGAGGGCAGGCCGCAGGGCAAGCTGCGCCTCATGTGCGAGGCCAATCCCCTGGCCTTCCTTGCCGAACAGGCTGGCGGCAGAGCCAGTGACGGGCGCCGCCGCATCATGGAGAAGATTCCTGGAGCGCTGCACGAAAGGACGCCGCTCTTCATCGGCTCCAAAAAGGATGTGGAAGCCGTCGATGCCATTTACGCACGCAACGCTTAGTTAAGGATTTATGCTTGTCCTCGGTATAGAGTCGTCCTGTGACGAAACCGGGCTTGCCCTTGTGCGGGACGGCGTTGTTGTCGACGCCATCCTGGCGAGTCAGGCTGACGTGCACGCCCTGTTTGGCGGCGTGGTGCCTGAACTGGCAAGTCGCGAACATTTGCGCTTTATGGGGCCGCTCTACGATGCCCTGATGGAACGCCAGGGGCTGAGCGCGGCGGATCTTGACTGTGTGGCCGTGGCACGCGGACCTGGTCTGCTGGGCTGCCTGCTGGTGGGCGCAGCCTTTGCCAAGGGGCTGTGTCTTGGCAGTGGCTGTCGTCTTCTGGGTGTCGATCATCTGCTGGCTCACCTTTTGGTGGCCGGTCTTGAGCAGGAGCTGACCTTTCCCTGTATCGGCCTGCTTGTGTCCGGCGGTCACACCAATCTCTACAAACTGGACGACCCGGTAACCTTTGTCCAGCTCGGCCGCACCCTGGACGACGCAGCCGGAGAGGCCTTTGACAAATGCGCCAAGGTGCTGGGACTGCCCTATCCTGGCGGCAGAACCCTGGATGCTCTGGCCCGTCTCGGCCATGCTGATCCGGGCCTGTTCCCAAGACCTTATCTGCATCACGACAACTTTGATTTCAGTTTCAGCGGTCTCAAGACAGCCGTGTCTCTGTATGCTTCCAGCGCAGGGTTGACGCCTGCCGCCGGCACTGCGCCCTTCAAGAGTCCGGAAGAGGCTTCTCCGCTGCTGTGCGACTGCTGCGCCTCTTTCAACCTGGCAGTGGTGGAAACGCTGCTGGCCAGGACAGCCCGCGCCCTGGATGCCTGCCCGGAATGCCGCTCTCTCATTGTGGCCGGCGGCGTGGCCGCCAACACGCTGCTGCGTGAGCGAATGAAAGAGCTTATGGCCGAGCGGGGCGTCAGCCTGCACATGCCGGCGCCGGCCCGCTGTACGGACAATGCCGTCATGATTGCCTATACCGGCTGGCTGTGGGCCAGCCACGGCCTGTACCATGACCTCAGCCTTGAGCCAGTGCCCAGGGGGCGGCCTGTTCCCAGAGATGCCTGTCATGCAGCCAGCTGCAATTCATCATAATACATGCAGCCTGTGCATGAGAGGCATGCCATCAGGGATCTGGCAGACGGCAAAAATCCTGGCAGGGAGGCAGCCCTGTATCTTTGCAGCAGATTTTGCTCCAGGATATGACTGTCAATTTAATTTTAAATTTCAATCCTGCGTACCACCCCCGGAGCAGCACTGTTCTTGACAAGAGAGCACGTGACAACTATTTCAGTATGGCCGCTGACATAACGCGCCACGCGTCCTCAATGGTCCGTATATCCGAAGGTATCACCAGAGTGCCCTGCTTGACTGGCACACAGGGCCGGCTCGGGCAGAGCCCCAGGTTTTTCCTGGATAGTCCCGTCATGACGGGATGTGACCGACGTCCTGTCCGTCGCCAGAGAACGGCAGCTGTCACGTTAACTCAGCAACCGGGTTTTCGCCCGCTTAACCAAAAAGCGGCGTAAAGCCCCTTGCTTCGGCAATGGGGATACAAGTCGCTTTGGGGTATTTTTGTATTTGCGTTGAAAAGTTGTTCGCTGTAGAATTTTAAAATAGCAATACGGTGTGCGGCAGTATATCTGCAAACACCATAATCTACACTCGTCGACATTGTGCAAGACCTTCCGAGGCGTGAGCCAAAGGGGCTGCAGTGAGTGAAGCGAGAATCCTCAGCCGCCAGGTGTGAAGAATTGTCAATCGTAACAAGGAGATTATTCCATGGTTGACCAGATTACAGATGCCATGTTCAATGAGTCCGTGCTGCAGTCAGACATTCCCGTGCTCGTGGATTTCTGGGCCCCCTGGTGCGGTCCCTGCCGTGCACTTTCTCCCGTTGTGGAAGAGCTCGCCAAGGACTACGAGGGCCGTGTGCGCATAGTGCAGATGAACGTTGACGTGAACGCCGCTACTCCGGCCAAATTCGGCATCCGTGCCATTCCGACCTTGATTCTGTTTAAGAACGGTGAAGTGGTCACCCAGCATGCGGGCGCTCTCCCCAAGGAGAATATCCGTTCCATGCTTGATGGAGTCCTTTAAGGATTTTGTTTGGCGCCCTGGTTGTCGGCCGGGGCGCGAGCCTCACGGAAATCCGCGTGGCCATAACCCAAGACGGCGTACGCCCCTCGCTGTAGCGTGGGATATAAGCCGTTCCCGTAAATAAAAAAACCAGGCACAGGGCAGGACATGTCCCTGTCTCATCTCGTGGACATCGTGCAGGATCTTCCGAGGCGCGAGCCAAAGTGGCTGCGGTGAGAGAGCGAGTTTCCTCCGCGTTCAGGCGTGGGGAGTGTCGAGGTTTTTCAGCATGACAGGCAGGAGGGGCGCGCCTGCCGCGACGCGCGCACGCGAGCGGAAACGCGCCGCTTTTTTATGAAAAAATACGACGCTGTAGTCATTGGCGGAGGTCCCGCGGGCATTACTGCGGTGCTGTATCTGGTACGTTCAGGCTGCAAGGTGCTGCTCTGCGAGTACATGGCGCTTGGCGGTCAGGTATTGACAACGGACCGTGTGGCCAACTATCCCGGCATGCCGAAAGGCGTCAATGGCTGGGAACTGGCTGATCTTTTCGCTGCGCATCTCAATGGGCTTGAGTTTGATAAAACCATGGCTGAGGTGAAAGCTGTGGAGGGCGTGGGCGGAGATTTCACGTTACGGTGCTCTGACGGCGACGTGAGGGCAAGGTGTGTCATCGTGTGCACCGGTGCACGCCACCGTCCCCTGGGCCTGGAAAAGGAAGCCAGATTTGTGGGGCATGGCGTGTCCTACTGCGCCGTCTGCGATGGCTATTTCTTCAGAGGACAGCCCGTAGCCCTGGTCGGCGGCGGCAATGCAGCGCTTGAGGAATCCCTCTATCTCTCAAAGATTGTCTCAAAGCTTTACCTGATACACCGCCGCGATCAGTTCCGTGGCGCCAAGGTCTATCAGGACGCTGTCATGAGCGCTGACAACATTGAGCTGGTGCTTTCCGCAGTCCCGGAACGTCTCAAGGGAGACAAGGAACTGGAGGGCGTCGTCGTTCGTGACGTCAAAACTGGCGCCATGCGTGAGCTGGACGTCAACGGCCTGTTCATTTTCGTGGGCATGCTGCCCAACACGGGCTTCCTGCCTGACTCCGTGCAGATGGACAATGGTTTTGTGATCACGGATGCGGAAATGCGCACCTCTGTCCCCGGTATCTTCGCCGCTGGCGACGTGCGCTCGAAATTTTGCCGGCAGGTCATCACTGCCGCCGGGGACGGCGCCACGGCCGCGCAGGCAGCCTTCCTCTTCCTGGAACAGCTCAATGCCTAAACTGCTACGTACCATTCTTCTGATTGCAACGTTGTCTGCTCTCCCCGGCTGCGGTATTATTGACATGGTGTATCTGCCGCCGCCGGAAGACACCGCTCAGGAAATATACGAGTCTGCCACAGATGCCATGGCAGAGGGTAACTATGTGCGCGCCGTAGAGCTTTTCAACAAGCTGCGGGACGCCTATCCCTTCAGTCCGTATATCACAGATGCGGAACTGGCTCTGGCCGATGCCTACTATCTTGATGGCGAGTACGATGCGGCTGCCGAGGCCTATAAGGACTTCGAGTCCCTGCATCCGCGCCACGCAGCCATCGAGTACGTGCTCTATCAGATTGGCCAGTCCCTGCAGAATCAGTTCAGGTCCATCGACAGACCGACTAATGAACTGGCTGAGGCCACCGCTTACTACGATCGCCTGCTGCAGCAGTATCCCAGCACCAGGTACGCCGATGCGGCCAGACAGAAAAAAATGGAGTGCCGCAAGTTCATGGCTGAACACGAACTCTATATCGCCGACATGTTCTGGCATATGGATCACCCTGGTCCGGCCTGGCACAGGTACAACTACATAGTCGAGAACTTCTCCGATGTGCCCGAGGTGGCAAGCCATGCTGCTTCCAAGGCGGCAGTGGCCTACAACGACTATGTGGAACAGAACAACGAGGAGCGCCGCGAAGCTCGCGAGGGCACCTGGAAAGACTGGTTCCGCTGGCTGTAGCGGCTGACAGATGAATTGACAGGAAGGGAGTCTTGCAAGGCTCCCTTCTTGCATCTGAGCACTGCAGAAACATAAATTGCCTTTCATTGACA
>CAZJPT010000053.1:0-9709 GCA_964547835.1 uncultured Desulfovibrio sp. | reverse complement strand
GACAGGCAAGGTACGCACTACCGTAACCCGCTCGCCATCGGTGCACTTTAACGGCGTTGTGGATGAGGTTCTGGTAAAGCCGGGCGATCGCGTGACCAGAGGGCAGCCCATCCTGCGCTATGTACTGCAGGACGAGGCGCGCCGCGCCCTGCAGAGGGAAGTGAACAACGGTGCCAACACGGAGACCATGCACTCCCAGATGATCGATCTCAAACGCCAGTTGGCACAGGCTACGGCGCAGCGCAACAAGGCTCGCTCTCTGGCTGCCAGCGGTCTTGGCTCCAATCAGGCATCGGACCGCATGCAGTATGACGTGACATCTCTGGAAGAACGCATTGCACTCATTGAGATCTCCATCAAAAAGGCTCAGGACAATTTTAATTTGCGTCTTGACGAGCTGAGCGACTATTTCAATACGCCCATCCAGGAGGGGCAGCCCCTGCCCGAGTATCTCTACCTGAAGTCGCCCATAGATGGTTTCGTATTGTCCATAGCCACCACCATGAATCCCGGCGCCACCTTCAACGGGGGCTTTCAGCCGGTGTCCATTGGGCAGCTGGATCCTATTCTCATCCAGGTGCCGGTCTACGAGGCTGAGGTTTCCGCGCTGCAACTCGGTGATACAGCAAAGGTGGAAATACCCTCGCTGGGTAACAGAAACTTTACGGGCACCATTACGGAGATCGCCTGGGTGTCCAACCAGATGGACGTGGCGCAGGCTTCCTACTTCAATGTGGAGCTGACCATTCCCAATCCGGATTTGGAGCTGAAGCCGGGGTTCAAGGCCGTCGTGCGCTTCACGCTCAACTAGGTCGGCATAGCGTAGATGAAGCTGAAGAGCATACCCCGTCGTCTTGGCTACATCCTGGGCGCACAGTGGACGCGTGACCTGTCATGGACCGTATTCACCATCCTGCTGGCTAGGCACAGTCAGGGTACACTGGGACAGGTGATGCTTGCCCTGTCTTATGGCTATCTGGTCAAGACTGCGGCAGATGTGGGCCTGAACGATTTTCTGCTGTCGTCCTTTGCACGCGACGGCAGGGTTGCCAGACGTCTGCTGGGCGAGGTGTCCTGGTTCAAGCTGGTGCTGCTGGCACTGGCCCTGTCCGTGGCCTGGCTGGTTACGGGATGGCAGGGGTATGACTGGGAGCTGCGCCTGGTGGTGCTCTGCATCGCTTCGGGCTTTGGCCTGGATGGTGTCTCGGACTCCTTTTTTGCGCTTTGTCAGGCCAGGGGACGGCAGGATGTGGAAATGCGCATACGCATTCCCGCAGCGCTGCTGGGTATAGGCTATGGCATTGTCTGTGTTGTTCTCAATGCGCCGGTGCTGTGCATTGCAGCCTTCAAGCCCATTGAGTCCCTGCTGCTCATGGGCTTTGCCCTGAAGGCTCTGGGACGCAACCCGCTGGCCGACTTTGGCTGGGCTCAGTTTACGGATCTGCTGCGCCAGCTGCGCACCGGGCTTGTCTTCAGCGGCATGGCGGCCTGCGCCATGGTTTACAACAAGCTCAACGTCTTTTTTCTCAAACAGTACGGTGGCGATGCTGCCGTAGGCGGCTACAGTGTGGCCTGGGAAACAGTGGAAGGCCTGTCCACCATGGTCAGCGGGGCCCTGCTCAGCAAGGTGATATTCCCGGAGCTGGCCAGAACATGGGAAAGCGACAGGACGGCCTTCACAAGCCTCGCCGGACAGACAGCCAGATCTCTGTGGGCTGCTGCGCTGCCCATCATCTTCCTCATCTTTGTAGAAAGCGATCGCTTCCTGACGCTGGTCTACGGCGCCCAGTATCATGACTCAGTGACGGCCCAGCGGCTGCTGACCCCCTGCGTGGCCACGGCCTTCCTGCACAACCTGGCGCATTATGTCATGATTTCCATGCGCCGCCACATGCTGCTGTTTGCCTTCTACCTGAGCGGCCTGGCCGTCAATCTCGTCTGCTGCGCCATACTCGTGCCCATGATGCCCCTGGAGGGAGCGGCTGTCTCCCTGACCATCACCAAGGTCTGGGTGGCCATCTTCACAGTTGGTTTCTTCCAGTACAATACGCGTCCCATGAGCGCAAGGCAGTGGGCCGTGCTCATGGGCACAGCTGTCCTTGCCGTGCTTCTCTGGTATGGATTTGCTCACGTGCTGGAAGTGCGCCGCGAACTGGCCGAGCTGGCCGGTCTTGTCCCCTTGCTCACACTTTTCTGGTACTGGCGTCCGCCGAACATTTTTGACAAGGGGACGACAAAAGCCCGCTGAATGTCAGCGCAGCGCAGGGGCCGGTCACGCCCCGGCATGTTCTTGCGCGTCCCGCACCTTGAGCTGACCGCAGGCAGCGTCGATGTCACGTCCCTTGCTCTTGCGTATGACCGCAGTGATGCCGGCATCCCAGAGGATTTTTTCAAAAGCGAGCACGCGCTCATGAGCTGGCTCACGATAGGGGGAGCCGGCACTCTCATTGTAGATGATGAGATTGATTTTGGATCTGCGCACGGCGCGAACAACCTTGACAAGCTGACGCGCCTGTTCCGGGCCGTCGTTGACACCGCCGAGCAGGAGATATTCGAAGGTGATGCGCTCGCGGGTCTTTAAAGGATAGCTGTTGAGTGTGTCGAGAAGATCATCCAGCGGCCATGAGGCGGCTGCGGGCATGAGCTTTTTGCGCAGTTCCTGAGTAGGCGCATGCAAAGAGATGGCCAGAAAGGCCAGACCGCTTTCGCCAAGCTGGCGCAGTCCCTTGCGTATGCCGCAGGTAGACACAGTGATGCGCCGTGGCGAGAAATTGAGACCGCCATTTTCATTGAGGCTTTCCAGAGCACGCGTGAGATTGTCGTAGTTGAGAAGCGGCTCGCCCATGCCCATGAAAACCAGATTGCGCAGCACGGGCCACTGCGGTCGCGTGTCGTGCAGATAGTCTCTGGCCACCAGGATTTGCCCCAGGATCTCGGCCATGGTCATGTTGCGGGTGAAGCCCATGGTGCCTGTAGAGCAGAAGGTACACGCCATGGCGCAGCCTACCTGTGTGGACAGACACTGCGTCCAGCGCACATTGCCCTCGCGGTTTGTAGAGGGAATAAGCACAGTCTCCACCTTCTGGCCGTCCTCAAGCCTCAGCAGGAATTTGGTAGTGCCGTCAGCCGAGACCTGGATGCGGTCCACATCCGGCCAGGTTATGACTGCGACACGCGCCAGCTGTTCACGCAGGGCTCTGGAAAGGGATGTCATGCTGTCAAAGTCCCGGGCCATATGCTGCCAGAGCCATTGCCACAGCTGTACGGCGCGAAAGCGCGGGTGGCCAAGTTCTGCCAGAAAAGCGGTGAGTTCGGGCAGGGTGAAGTCAAGGAGATTCTGCATAACGATATTTGTCTTGGGGAATGGCGCTGCACGCAATGGTGTTCAACGCCCTTCATGAATCGGAAAAGGCACGCTGAGACTACTCATTGTGGCGCCGGAATGTATGATGGTGTGCATGATGATGTCCTGCGCAGGGCTGGGAACAGACGCCTGGGGACAAGGAAATCAGTAGTCCATCCGCCACTTGAGGCCAGCGGAAGTCTCGTCACCTCCCGTGCGCACACCGGCACTGGTGTGTCTGCCCAGCTCCCAGCGGATGATCGCCCTGGTTTCCGAGTTGGCATCTGCGCTTTTTTCCACGCCGGCGTACACATTGTCCAGCAGATACTTGCCCATTTCCAAAGATGTGTGGCCTTCCTCATTCTGGCCAAGGTTAATGACATCCAGACCGGTGACAGCACGCAGCACATTCCTTGTTTTGGAACCAGTGCCAAAGGCAGTCAGTGTGGCCATGCTCTGAGCCAGCTGCAACAGCTCGAACTGACTGAGCTCGCTGGCAGGCTTGTCGAAGAGCAGGTACGCCAGGATGTCGTTCTCAGGCATGCTGGGCGTGGACTCAAGTTGCGGCTTGAGGTCGCTGATTCTGTTGAGCGAGCCATTGAGCACGAGAGCGGTATCCACATTGGAACCGTCAGCTGTCAATTTGAGATTGAGGAAGGGCTCTGTGCCGCCGGAGAAGGAAACAATGCCCTCTTCCAGAGTGAATTTACGGTTCAGGATGTCAAGCTGCCCGCGTGTGGCACTGATGGAGCCATACACTGCCGGACTGGACAAGGCGCCGGTCGCACGCAGTTGAGCAGCCCATTCCGAGTTGAGGCCAAAGCCCTCCACAAACAGCCTGCGTGCCGTGACAGTCAGATTCAGCGAGCCAGGAACGTTGAAGCCTGTGTTTGTTTCCTGCTCAACTGCCTGCTGTGCGCGCAGGGCAAGCACGTTTTCCCTGGGGCCTTCCACCAGCTTCAGAGTGGTGATTGAGCTGGCCGGCATGTGGAGTTCCTCGATAAGCACGCGGCCCTGCGTCACGTCCAGGCTGCCGGCAACGTCTGGGGCGGTCAACAGCCCCGTGATGGTCACATCTGCGCTGAGCGAAGCGCGCAGGTCGCGTCTGTAAACAGGCGAAAAGTCCCGTATGCTCACCTTGATGTCTGTATTGCTCATGGAAACAGGGTGCAGACTCCCTGAGGCAGTAACGGTTCCTTTCCTGCGGCGTCCGTCAGTGCAGGAAAAGTCCATGGTGACCTGCGTGCTGTCCAGGGAGCCGTCGCAGGAGGCATTTGCCTTCAAGGTAACGTCGCTCACACTGACTCCGTACTCCACGTCCCGAAAAACGCCCTTTGCCAGAAGCATATCGGCATTGAAAACGGGGTTGAGCGGCGTACCCGAGGCGTTTGCCGAGAGGGATATCTCGCCGCTGAAACGTCTGGATGACTGCTGCGCAAGCACCCACAGTCGTGAGACTGTGCCAGCGTATCGCAATTTGACTTCCATGGGTGCCTTGAGAATGCCTGCGAAATCGGGAGCACCGTTCCTGATGGGCACGTGCGTGCCGGCCTCACACTCGAAATGCTGGATACCAAGGGCTTTGCGCGTGTCCGCGTCCAGGCTGAGGCTGGTATTTATCGCAATGTCCTGAGCAGTGCTGCGGATCGCAGTTTTTACCTCGGCTGAGACAGGAGTGAGCCCGGGTATTGGAAGAGTAAGGTCACGCACGCGCACGGTCACGTCACCCGAGGGCCTGGCAGGACTGTCCTTGAGGGAGGCATTCACATGAATAACTGCCGGCGGCAGGGAAGGGAGCAGATATTGCCAGGGAGCTGTGTTCAGGTTGCTGACGCTTACAGAGGCCCGCAACTCTTCCAATCCATAAAGGCCTGAGCACAAGATGCTGCCTGAAGGTTGAAATTCCAGATTCAGCCTGCTGACTTCAACAGGCAGAAGAGGATCGCCCAGGAAGCGCACGCTGACCGGATTTGTGAGACGCAGCCCGCATTTGTAGCTGGGAGCGCTGAAACTGAGAGTAGTCAGCGTGACCTGGCGCTGCGCCAGAGAGGCAGTCAGATCAAGGGCTGCATTGACACCGCCCCTGGCATTCAGCTTGAGAGCGAGCTTTTCGTAACTGCCGTCAAGATGCATGTCAGCGCTCAACGCTGGCAGGGAGTCGCCGGCGTGCAGACTGTCCAGCTTGAGGGCAAGTCCCCCTGAGAGAGCTTTCAGATCGGCAAGCCCGGCCAGGTTGACGCCCCTGTCCGTGAGGCAGGCTTCCATATCAATGCCTTTAACAGCGAGATCTGCGGCCAGGGCCTTGAGACGTGTCAGTTCTCTGCCCTCCCTGCGGACGGAAAGAGCAGCGCTTTTTGCGTTGAGGGTCACAGAGCGCTCGACGGCGTCGCGTGCAACAATAAGTGCTGCATCGCTGTTCAGGCCGCCCGTGGACGTGAGCTTCAAGCTGGCGCCTGACAGAGCGGCGCTGACTGCAAGGTCTGCGTCAAAAGGGTCTATGGCACCGGACACGATGTTTTTGCCGCTGAGCAGGATGCTGGTCGTGACATTGAAGGGGTTTACTCCCCCGTCGAGATCCAGATTGGCCACTTCAAAGGTGCTGTCCAGAGAGCCGATGGCGGCGAGGCGCTTGTTCCCCTGCATGATGTCCACATCCCTGACCGCCAGGGTGAGCGTGAGCGCATGCCCTTTTTCCTGCCGCGACACGTCGAGGGCAAAACGCACGCTTCCCTTGCCGATCGTGTCAGGCATAAGCATGGAGAGCAGGCGCATGTCGTGTACGGTCAGGTTGATTCCTCCTTCAAGATCGGACAGCGGAAGAGGCAGGCGCAGCGAACCCGGGGCGCCTGTCAAGGGGATTTGAGGAGGCTCTGCCTCAAAAAGTCTGGCTGCTGCGACAGCTGTAATGTCACCGTCAAGCGTCATGCCAGGCAGTGTGATGACGGGTGTGAGGCGCAGCACAGGCGAGAGCCCCCTAAAGTGTGTGCGGGTCTCAAGGCTGGCCTGCACAGGGATATTGTTTATAAAGGTGCTCATGCCGAGGCGCAGGATGCCACCCCTGCCCTCAAGAAGATCGGGAAGCCAGCCTGCCGGAGTCGAGATTCGGGCCAGGGCGCTTTCCAGGGTGACGCCGGATCCTGTGAATGTGCCTATGGCGGCCTGAACGTTCAGCAGAGGATCCTTGAGGTGGCCGCTGACAGAAAGTGCAGCCGTCACGACATCAGCAGCGCATCCCTCCAGTAATTCAAGAACAGGCTGATTGGGGGCGGCAGAAGCGTCCTGTGCGACGTCTGCTGCCGGCACGGGCAGGAGCCGGGCGCTGATGTCGGCAAAAGTCTGTGGATTGTCCCAGCCATCCTCTTTATCGGGCAGGACACGGATGCTCCCGTGCACAGCAAGATCGAGCGCACTGGCCGCAGTGCTGCTGCCATCCCCGGCATCAGTCTGCCAGGAGGGATCGTAAATGCTTCGCTCCACCCGGAAGGAAGTGATGGCGATGTTGCGCACAATGATGCCTGGCATGAAGGCTGGGAGCTGCGCGGTGCTGGCCAGAGCGTCTGTGATCAGACGTGCTGTGTTCAGATCAGCAGGTGCTTTGACAGTCTCTTCCGCTGGCGCGGACGGGGGCAGGCGGCGCAGGTGTCCGGCACCGGCCCTGATGCTGAGTCCGAGAGCATCCGGAAAATCGGCAAAGTCAAAGGTCACCAGACAGTTACGTACTTCAAGCCAGGGACCGTCCTGGTCCATGAGCAGCAGATCGCAGCCAGTAGACAGCGGCGGAGCACCGGAAAAGCCGCTGACGACCACGCCGGCCGGTTCCAGAACTGCATTGAGCCTGTCCTGGAAAAATTTTTGCCCAGGCGCTGTCTGCAGGCAGCCAAGGGCACAACCGATCAGCACCAGAATGAGCATGATGAGTCCGCCAAGAGTACGGCCTGTCATCCGCAGTATGCGTCTCCACAACGGGCGGCGACAAATTTTCTGGGTTTGTCCGGTCGCTTCCGGCATTGTCATTGCGCTGTCATGCGTCATGGCGTCGTCCGGGCCAGGCGCTGTGCAAGTGCCTTTCGCCGGAGAGTTGTCGTCATTGCTGTGAGCCATCAGAAAGCCTGTCCTATGCTGATATATATCTGAAGGGGCGGATCGACGTCATTGTTAATGGGAAAGGCGATGTCAAAACGCAGGGGCCCGATGGGAGTGAAGTAGCGGATGCCGGCACCGGCGCCCCATTCCATGTCTGTCTCCAGCTGCGGGATATCCTCGTCGTAGAGCTGACCGCCGTCCAGGAAGAGAACAAAGCCCATGGTGTCTGTGACCGTGAAGCGGCTTTCCAGGTTGATGTTCTGGTAGGAACGGCCGCCTATGGGGTCGTCGTCTGCATCCATGGGGCCGATTTGCTGATAGCCGTAGCCGCGCACAGTGTTTGCGCCGCCCATGTAGTAACGGTACGTGGAGGGCAGATTTTTCAGGGGGGTGCCGTATATGGCGCCAAGACCGACGCGTGCGGCCAGAACGAGGTTATCGTTGTCCATGGGAGCCCAGTAGCCGGAGATGTGCAGCTCGGCGCCCAGGGCTGAGAATTTTTCGTCGTAGCGGCCGCTCATGGGGGTGGCGCTTATTTCAGCCAGCATGCCGGACGTAGGATTCTTCTCGTTGTCGCGCAGGTCAAAGGTGGCCTTGAGGTTGAGTCCTGCGACGTTGTAGTCCGTGATGTCGTGCTCGTTGTTGTCCAGATAGCCATTATCAACGAAGGGGCCGGCTTCAGTCGCGAAACTGTCTGTCCACTTGTGTTTGAGGCTGGCATTGAGCTTGACGCCCTGGCGTCTGTAGGCGTCCGTGGTTTCGTCCAGTGCCTCGCCCCACAGATACAGGGTGTTGCGCCTGGAAAAGATATAGGGCCTGGTAAACTCGCCCTTGATGCCGCGCTCGGTCTCAGAGTAGGGCACGGTGAGAGCAAGTTTTTCGCCGCGCCCCAGGAGATTGCGATGCTCCCATTCAGCGGTGACACCAAAACCGCTGTCCGTTGAGTACTTCAGGCCCGCAATGAGGCTGCGTTGCTTACCTTCTTCAACTTCGACATTCACGTCCCTGGCCTGCCCGCCTCCTGCGATATCACGGGTGTCACCCATGGCAATGGAGACCTTGTGGAAGAGCCCGGTGGCGCGCAGTCTGGAGACATATGCCTCCAGCTCGTCCTGGTCCCAGAGAGTGACGTCTGGCTGCCATTCCACGAGACGGGTCAGGTAGTCGGACTTGACCGTGTTGTTGCCGGAAAATCGGACTCTGCCAAGGGCGACAGGCTTGCCAGGCTCAATGTCTACAATGGCATTGATGGTGTGCTTCTCTCTGTCCAGGTAGAAATAGGCATCCTTGAGTTTTGCGTCAGGGAAGGCATTGCGATGCAGGGTGTCGGCAATGCTGTTAACGCTCTTCAGCATGTTCTCCGCGGTAACGGGGCTGCCTGGAACGACGCCGGGAAGTGTTGTTCTGGGAAAGACAGTCTCAGAAGTGTCTTCGAGGCGTTCAGGCAGGAGCAGGTCAGGCAGATAATTGACCATGATGTCGCCCACAACGTAGATCTTACCCGGTCGCATAGTGATAACCACGTGCGCCTTGTCCTTTTCCACGTGGATATTCATGTCTGCCGTGCCGTCATAATACCCTTCCGAGCACATGAGCTTGATGGCAGTTTCCACATCGCTGCGGGTACGCATTTCAAGACCCATCTCTCCATCGGGCAGTTCGTCTCTGAGACGCACAAGCCGGCTCAGTTCGCGCATACGGTCAACAAGGTACTGTGCCGTTTCCTTGTCGCCGGGAGTTTTTTCCTGTGCTGCGGCGTCGTCAGAAGCCTTTGCTGTGCTGGCGTCCGCGGACGTGTTGTTTGTATCGTCCGTCACAGTGCCGCAGTCAGTGGAAATGCTTTCGACACTGCCGCTGGCCTCCCTGCCGTCGAAGGTAATGACATGAAAGCGCACGGTGTAGGGCAGAGGCGAGACATCCATTTCGGGTTGATCCAGAGACTCTTCCTGCTTCTGTTCCGGCATGGCACCGTCGAATATCAGGCCGCATCCACAGAGCAGGGACAGAAGCAGCATCACCAGCATGACGCGGAGGATGCGTATTGTTTCCGCCTGACAGCCGGTGGCTGGAGAAGAGTCACTGTCTGACCTGAACGTTGTTGTCATGCTATCAGTTCTCCACCGCGACGATGGGGGGCAGGCGAACACGTTTTAATGGGTGTCAAGTGTCAAGCGACAGCATGACATGAGAGTACTGAAATCAAGATGCAATAGCAACTGCGCTTAATGGCCGGCCAGGGCTGACGAATGAGACTTTGACACAAATTTTACAAATCTGGTAGAG